>NZ_SGUB01000019.1:0-63495 GCF_005435235.1 Halorubrum sp. GN12_10-3_MGM | reverse complement strand
GTGCTGTTCGACAGTCTCCGCCACCTTTTGTGTCGGATAGGCGTGGTAGCGGTGACTGTATTCCATCGCTGTCCCTCAGTTTGGGATATGTTTATTTAATGGTTTGTACTGCGTGCGGCGATTCATCCCCTCCCTACTCGCTCCCGATAGTCGCTCCTTGAGGAAGGGGCATTCTCGCCTCAATTCTGGTAAAATGATCCAAAGGTGTTCACCCAGAGAAGAACAGACGAAACGAGGGGTGTGGGTTCGATCTTGACGGAACTCATCCACGAGTATATCGTCGCAGAGTACCATGATCGCCCGCCAGTGTTCGAAACCGTGGTGACATCGAATTCGCAGTGGACGACACCGAAGCGGGCAGCTTCGGCTCCGCACCGGAAACTATCCACAAGAAGCCGTATCATCTCGTCCGGCTCCTCGTCGCTAATCACCCCTTCGTCGATGCGAACAAACGGACGGCGCTCAACGTGGCGACCTCTTCTACTTCCTTGACAGGTGTTAGATCGCGTGCGATGGCAATGACGCAGTTCGCTTCGATGCGACCACCGTCCTCGCAGCCAGCATATTAACCAACAAAATGACCAGCACTGTTGGTTAATTTCGCTCGCTCTTATGTAGAAACGCGGAAAGAGGTCGTTTGGTTGTGCCAGCTCCGAATTGAGTACGCTATCTCGGGTTCAAATCGCCGGACTACGGTGGGTGTTCAACATGTTAAATCGTCTTTCCGCAGCTCTACACAAGAGCGATTTCGCCGAGCCGAATAGGGTGCGGTCCGCTACTGGCTCCGTTTGTATCCCTCGAATTGGGTGCGAGGGAGGTGGGTGAGAGTGATGCCCAGCGCTCTCTCGTACTGAAATGAAGCGACCATCGAGAGCGATACGTGTGGCTCCGCCTGCGTCGACGACGGCACTATCGACGTGGGGTCCCGTCACACGTGTACGAGTTCCAGTTGTATCGAGTCACGCAGCGCTTCGGCCGCGAGAACCCGAGCAGTGGCCGACAGTCGGCCACCGACGAGCAGGTTCTCAGTCACCGTCGAACCCCAAGGAGGCACAGAAACAATGAGCGACGACGAGTTCCGACAGGCTGTCCGCAACGCTTGGGGCGGCGCGTGTCTTGTCTGTGGCCGATCACCTGATGGGTGGCTCAACACCACCCGCGGCGAGCGGCGGCAAGACAAGCTTTCGCTCCATCATCTCAACGGAGATGACACCGACGATCGCGTCACGAACGTAATCCCGCTGTGTCAGAGCTGTCACGTCCATATCCACAAGGTCGACGAGCCGCCCTACCGGCAGTGGCACCGGCAACTCCCGATCGAACACCGTAACGCCTGGAATGCGCACTATAAGGAGTACTACGAGGGGCCGCGTTTGACCAGTGAGGAGGCAGAACGGCTGTTCGGCGACGACGACGGCACGCCAGAAAGCGAGAAGTATCGCCAGCACGAGCCCTCACCGGCTGCCGACGGCGACGAGCCTGTGGAGGCTACGTCGGACGCTGCGAGCGATCAGGGAGAAATTCCGAACTCGTCACCTCGTGACGACGAGCCAAGCACTGCGACTGAGACGGATGGTGGTCCGGAGTCTGCTCCTGATACAGAATCGATCAGCATCACGTTCGTTCCCGCGAGGTCGTCACGTCGTCGGATCCGGTTCGTCGAACGCGACGATGGACCCGGCTGGTGGCGAATTGACGACGAGTGGACCGGCTGTCGGTGGCGGCCGGTTGGTCGCGAACCGGTCACTGATGTTGAGCGTATGGGTGGGAGTGGCTTCGACGGGGAGTGACCTCCTCCTCGCCGTAAACGGCGAGGCTTCCCACGGCACTACACCGCTGGGTTGGGATATTTGCTGGTTCACGGCCTGTCGGCATGACAGGCCGATGGCGGGGCCACCCCGCCGTTACTCCTATCCCGGCAGGGGACTCGGAGTTATCTTGACCGAGACACCACAGCGGTTCGAGAGTGTGTCTCGAACGTTCTGGGCCTCGGAGTCCCGATATTGTGCATTTGAGTGGGCGGTGTGACCGCCTCGGTGTACGTCATGCTACGATACACTATTAGTTAAATATCCGTATTGTTGCTGAACGTAGGTTGTGGAGGCGTTGTCGGATTCACGCCCGCCGTGAACGGCGGGATTCTCTCCTCGAAGAAAGATAGAAACGGGCGATAAATATCTACAATCTCTTGGATATATATTTTCCCAGAGCATAGAGGCCCTATGTCGAACGAAACGGACGCTGCCGATCCAAACGCTCCCTCGATGACGCGAGGTGAGCGAATTCGTGCGGCCGCGCGAACGCTCCGAACGCCCCGAACCGCATCGTGGGTCGCCGAAGAGACAGAAACCACGACGAAGACGGCCCAGAAGTACCTCGATCAACTCGTCGAGGATACCGTCTTACAGAAGATCGAACGCGGGGGCCAGACACTCTACTGCGTCGATCAACTGATGGCGACCTATCGCGAAGTCGCAACTCTCCAACGCGAGCACGACCGGGAGGAACTCGCCGACGTCCTAGAGTCGATGCGGGCGCGGATCGCAGAGTGGGAAGCCGAGTACGACGTCGAGTCGCCAAGCGAACTCCTTGCGAGTGTCGCCGACGTGGATACCCCTGACGAAGCCGAGAGACGGCGTGAGATCGCCAGCGAATGGGATCATCTTGCTGACCGGTTGCCGGTCGTGAAGGCAGCGCTGAAAGAGTATGATTGGGCGACCGACCGCGACGGGGTTCCGGTCTAAACGATGGGGTTGCCGGGAACCATCGACGCGTCCGTCTATAACGGGCTTCGTGACGTGCTAACGAAAATGAGTTACTCGTCGGAAAACATCCGGCGACGGTCCGTGGACTCCAACTCGGACTCTTCGGTATCGACCTGCTCTTCGGCCAGCTCGTGCCAGCCCCAGGCCACCGTTTCGATGGACTGGCCAGTCGCGTCGGCAACATCTTCAGCAGTCACGACGTGGTCGGGGTCCACCATCTTTTCAATACAAGATCCGACTCTACTAATCTTCCTCACCGGCTTATCCTTCGTCTCGTAGTCCCTTCCCGTGGTTTTTGAGGTAGGTTTGGCCGTACGTTCGAGCGTGTTCATTGAGGTGATCCTCAGCCTCCCAAAGATTTGAGATGGGTACTTGGAAATCCTTGATATCTGCACCAGTCTCCCGGTAGAACCGATCTAGGTGGATTTCTCCCTCATCGTGTTCAGCGTTATCCACCTTTGCCACCTCGATTCGGGACCCATCAGCCAATTCGAAAAATGACATCCTCCCCGTCGTGAACGACGGGGTTTCCTCTCCGGCGTGGGAGCCTCAGACTGTTTGAGAGTCCCCGGAGGCAACATTCCCGTCACGGTGGACGGTACTCGGGTCTGTGCGCTGTTCTTTGGGACTTTCCGTCGCAGGAGAGCGTGGTGACTCCAGCCATTCGTGGCTGTCCCACTCGAACCGCACGGGCCGTGCCATCGGCCTGACTGTCTGTTCTGTCTGCCGTCTCAGGAACGTTTCTGACGCTGTGAGGTCAGCGTGCCCTTCGAACCCACACGGACAGGTGAGCGTGTCCTGATGCCTTGTCGTTCGGCCTGTGCCGCCACACTGCGGGCACTCCTGACTGGTCCATGCCTCTGACCGGACTTCCACCGCAATGCCGTATTCCTCGGCAGTACACGCCAGTCGCTCGGTGAATTGTTTGAACGCCCAGAAGTTGTGGGTCTTGGCGTTCGTCTCGGCCGACCAGTGTGTATCCAACACGTCGGTCAGGCCACCGGTATACACGGTATCGACACCTTCGGCGTACAGCCGTTCCAGCAGGCCACGACACAGTGCCTCTTGAGCGTGGTCGCGGCGACGAGTCCGTTTCCGGTACAGCCGCCGGATACGTCTGCTACTGTATCGGCCTTCTTTAAGTTTCGACTGCAACCGGGCGATTTCTCGCGTCGTCTCGCGGAATCGCTGGAACAACTCACGGCCTTCGTAGAGGTACTGCTGGCCGGTTGTGGTGGTGCAGGCGACGAGATTGTTTGCGCCAATATCCAGAGCGGCCTTCTCATTGGCCAGTGGAGTGTCCCGTGTCTCGTCAGAAACAGTCACGGGTTGCGAAGCTCGGAAGGTGCAATCAGTCTCATCGTACCACAGTTCTAGTCGGCCTTGGTCTTCGTAGTCGGGCCAGTTCGGGTCGCCAACGATTTCCAGCCGAAGACGGCTTTTCGGGCTGTTGTGATTGTCTCGGAGTTCTTTTCCGACGACTATTTCAAGCCGGGAACGGTCGCTCCATTCGACGGTGTATGCGTCCTTTCGGACGACGCCTTTGAGAACACGTCCGTCGTCCTCGTTGCCACGGAAACCCGGCGGTTCCGGGTGTTCCGTGACCGACGTGTTCGATTCGTCGTGATACGCTTTCTTGTTCTCGAAGAACGACCGCCACGCTTCGGTGTTTGCTCGCCGGACAGTTTGAGCGGTGGACGCACCGAGAACGGCTTTGTATTTCCCTTCCAGAGCGCCGGTATCGGCGTCCCACACGCCGCCCTCGAAGCCGTCTACGTCGTTGTAGCGCATGAGGCGCTGGTAATTGATCTCGTTCCAGAGAGCGGCGGAAGCGTCCAACAGGTCGCGTATCACCTGCTCATCGTCGTCGGTGAGCGGGCGCACAACAAATGTGTTGGCACGCTTCACGACAACAGATTATTATACTTTTAGTCTTAAAGTCTTTTCGTATGCGGCCCAACATCGACATTTCACACACGCTCGGTGGCCGAGTCAAAGACTACGCAGAAGCAAACGATTTGGACCTCTCGGAAGCCTATGCAGAGGTGTTAGAAGCAGGACTCGAAACGTTGGAGACTCAAGACCAGCAGTAACGTGCGGTTTCTCATCGAAGTGTACGCGATTCACGCCCGCCGTGAACGGCGGGATTCTCTCGCTGTATCAAGATAGGATGGCCGCAAAAGACTCTGGATTGTTTGTGCTCGGATCGGCGCGCGCGCCGATCTGGAACACAACTCCTCCAACACGATCCGCCTCGTAGACATACTCAAAGTCTGATTGTCGAGTCATGTATGTAGTGAATCAGTCTCAGAGACGCAGAACGCCCCTACATTTATTGTATACGTGTCGGATAAAATTAAATCTGTTGATTTTGACCGTTGTGGTATCAAAACGCCCCTATTCGTCGCAAATTAGCCTTTCAGAAACATTTAACTCGTTGTGGTTCTAAAACAACGATAAGGAGACTAACACATGTCCGATACTGAATCAGAAACTACTGCCATTGATATGGAAGGGCGGGAAGATCGCAGTCACCTTCGCGGTGAGATGGCCCGCTCGCTCGCCCGAGGTGGGATGGAAGGTGTCCAAGTGATCAGCTGGGAAAGCGCAGAGATCGCTCTCACACCGAAGCGTCGTGAGATTATCGAGACGCTCCGCGAGAAGGAAATCGGGTCTGTTCGAGGACTCGCCCGGGAGCTGGATCGAGACAAATCGCAGGTCAGTCAAGATCTGGCGAAGCTCGCAGAGCTAGGTATCGTTCGGTACGAAAAGAACGGCAACGCGAAGAGTCCCCGACTGACACAGGAGCACATCGTCGTCGAGCCGATCGTCTAGACAGACCTGGGAACAAGTGCTGGGGTTTCCCCCAATTCTCACTCGCTCACCAGCAAAGCGAGAGAGTCCGTTTCGTCTGTCTTTACGGCGGGGTATCACCGGTCGCGTTCCGTTTCGATCTCGTCACTGCTGTCGAGGACGATTTCGGGGGCGAGATCGAGATCGTACTCGTCGTACCGGCCGCCGCTCTCCCCGCGGTTTCGGTTCGTCCGTTGGAGGAAGCCGAGCTTGTGGAGATCCGAGAGGTGCTTCTGGATGCTTTTCAGCGTCGTACGCGAGTCCACGGCGTGTGCGTTCGTCACGCGCTCGTACCAGGTTTTGATCGTCTTCGACCGGGCCGGCGTCGCGCCTCGTTGTTCGAGGGACGCGAGCGTTTTGAGCAGCAGGTGGGCGTGCTGGGTCTGGTCGCGAATCCGGTTGCGTAATCGGCCGCACTGGACGAGGTCCTGAGCCTCGACAATGTGCGAATCGTCGATGCCGTCATCGCCGCGCTTCTTCGTCACTTCGCCGCCAACCCTGAGGAGAGAGCAAGCGAGCGAGTCGGCGGGGTAAGCGCTCGACTCCCCACTGTGTCGAGTGCTTTCCTCGTCGGAGCAGCAGTCGGATCCCCCACCCCACCGTGTCAAGTGTTCTTGTGTAGAATCGAGGATAGATCAGTATCATACCCCACTGCGTCGAGTGTTCGATGTAGGCGACCGGACACCGCTCGTCTCACCTCGTTCCGGGAAGAACACTCGACGCAGTGGGGGTAGCGATGAAAGCGACGGGGGCGCGATCGATCATCGGGCTTGGTCGGGTATGTAGTCTACACGGGATTCAGCTTGCGGCCGGATCAAAAGAGTAGTTGGTGAGAGAGAGTACGTTTCGTGTGCTTTCCGTCTCTTTCTCGCGAGGATGCGACGATATATGGGTAAGCCAGCGGGTGAATGGGACGGGAGGAAGTGATACGTGACACCCCACCATGTCAAGTGCTTTCCTTGCCGGAGTAGGAGTCAGATCTCTCACCCCACCGTGTCGAGTGTTTCGTGCGTGGGAACCGTCTCGGGAGGCGTTGACCGGTGTCGATTGTCCGGAGTCGCGAACGACAACTGGTTCGGTCGACTGCGAGGCGGTCCACTTGCATCGAACTGAAATAGGAGGCTGGGATGTGCCCACAGCTTGTACCAAGTGAAACCGGTCCAGCCGTCGTGTCGTAGGAAACCCACCCCACCGTGTCGAGTGTTCCTCTCGGTTGCTATCGACGAGGACTGACCGAGAGACACTCCACTACGTCAAGTGCTAACCGATAGACTTAGATTATCTGTACTTACACACGATACACTTGACACGGTGGCTTTATGCGTACGGACTGAGTCAAACGTGACAGAGGATGGCGACGTTCACACGAGACACGGAGATCTTCCGCAACGAGGACATGCTCCGCGAGGATTACCAGCCGGATTCGATTACCGCTCGCGAGGACGAGATTTCGACGTTCATGGCCGCACTTCAGCCGATCGTTAACGGCGCACAACCCCGGAATATCTTCTTGTACGGAAAAACGGGCGTCGGGAAGACGGCGGTGTCCCGCTATCTGTTGAAACAGCTACAGCGAGATACGGAGCAATACGACGATGTCGAGCTCTCAGTCTGCTGGCTCAACTGTACGAACCTCTCGTCGTCCTACCAAGTCGCAGTCAACCTCGTGAACCAGTTGCGACCCGCAGACGATCAGATCAGCACGACCGGGTATCCCCAGCAGCGTGTGTTCGATATCCTGTACGAGGAACTCGATCAGATTGGCGGGACAGTCCTCCTCGTCCTCGACGAGATTGACCATATCGGCGGCGACGACGAAATCCTGTATGAGATCCCGCGAGCCCGCTCAAATGGCTACCTCTCGAAGGCGAAGCCGGGCGTGATCGGCATCAGCAACGATTTCGGCTTTCGAGATGACCTCTCACCGAAGGTGAAAGACACCCTCTGTGAGGAGGAGATTCACTTCTCGCCGTACAACGCCCCGGAACTGCGCGCCATCCTCGAAGAGCGAGTGGCCGGGGCGATGTACGACGACGCGGTGGACGACGCCGTGATCGCGCTGTGTGCCGCTATCGCGGCGCAGGACACGGGAAGTGCCCGGCAGGCGTTGGATATCTTGTATAAATCCGGTGAGATTGCGCGGACGAACAGCGAGAAGCGACTAACAGAGGAGCATGTCCATCAGGCTCGCGAGAAACTCGAGCAGAGTCAGGTCGAACACGGGATGCGCGAGCTGACGAAACACGGGCATCTCGCGCTCGTGGCCATGCTACAGCTCGCGTTCGAGCAGGAGACTCCAGCACGGATCCGCGACGTGTACCCACTATATCGACGTATTGCGGAGGGCTCCAACGTCGACCCGCTCGTCCGTCGGCGAATGCACGACCACCTCGCGGATCTGGCGATGCTCGGCATCCTCGATCGCCAGATGAAAAACGAGGGACGGGCAGGTGGGCACTACTACCAGTACGAGTTCGATGTCGACCTCAATATCGTCGGCGATGTTGTTCGGGATTTTGACTCTATCGCGCTCCCAAAGGGCGTGACAGCGCGGATCGGGTGAGTTCGATCGGTTTCGTTCGGGTGACCCTGGCTGGAGTCGTACGAACACTGGATGTGAGGGTCTCAGCGGTTCCGTTCCGTCTCAGGAAGAACACTTGAAATGGTGAGGTGGGGATGCCGATGAACTAAGGATGCGGTAAATACTTCGGCTCATGAAATGCCACCGACCTTGTACCGAGTGAGATACGCAACAAATGAATTCTGCCCCTTCTAGACCGGGTTTGGACAGTGAGTGAATCGCCTCGGGGTCAAGCCCCGAGGCTTCCCGTTTCCACGACATGACTTACAGACACGGACTCGAAGTGAGTCGTGTCCGTAGCGGTCACAGTCTCCACGGGCGTGTCTTCGGGCCATCCCAGCCCTAATTCAGCAAAGCCTCTCTGCAAGACGTTCATCGCCGCATTCGCGTCCCTGTCCGTCTCAAATCCACACGACGGACAGGAGTGTTCCCTGACCCAGATGGGTTTCGCTGTCTCCACACCGCACGACGCGCATTCTTTGCTCGTACCTCGGGCTTCGACCTGCACGACGTGACTGCCGTACAATTCTGCTTTGTATTCGAGCAGGGTGATGAACTGTCGCCACGCCGCATCCTGCTTGTTTCGAGTGTTGTGCGACTGTTCAAGCATCCCCTTCACGTTCAGGTCTTCGACGAATACGGCGTCGTACTCCCGGACGAGCCATGTCGTTATCTTGTGCTGGTAGTCCAGAACCTTCCGGCGAATCCGACGCTTGAGTTTGGCAACTTCGACTCGTTGTTTCTCGTAGTTGTTCGACCCCTTCTCCTTCCGAGATAACTTACGCTGTTCGCGTCCGAGTCGCTCGTAGTCGTTTTCGAGGTCGAGCCAATCCACGGTTTTGCCGTCGCTAGTGTGGATGTAGTTGAGTATTCCGAGGTCGATGCCGACGCTGTTGCTTGCGTCCAGCGATTCCACGTCGGGTTTCTCGGGGAGATCGGCGTCGTCGGTTTCGAGGCCGAAGGAGACGAACCACTCGCCAGTCGTCTCCTTCTTGAACGTGACTTCTTTGATCGTGGCGTGGCCAGGAACCGGGCGGTGGTAACGAATCTTCACCCAACCGATTTTGCTGAAGCGGACGTACGCGAACCTGTCTTGGCCCCTCTTTTCATCGAGGTCGAAACCAGACTGGTTGTAGGTGACGCTTCGATAATCGGTGGGTGCTTGCCGTTTGAGCCGACCAACGTTGTATCCCTTCTCTTTCTTCTTGCGAAGATTCGAGAGGTTACGGTGGAAGCGAGCGACGGTGGCTTGGGCGGCCTTCGAGTGTAGTTTACTGAAGACGGGCCACTCTCGCTTCCAGTCGGGAAGTTTGTTGTTCTGGTCGTACTCACTCGGCTTATTGTCTTCCGGGGCTTGTTCGTAGTCCCAGCGGACGTGGTTGTAGAGCTGGCGATGAACATCCAGATGGTGTTCCAGTCCAGCCGCTACCTCTTGTGTCGGGTAAGCGTGGTAGCGGTGACTGTATTCCATCGCTGTCTATTGATTAGTGAGGTGTTCATTTAGTGGTTTGTATCACGAGTTGTCGGCTTCATCCCCGAGGTCAAGCCTCGGGGTATTCGCCTTGTCCGCCGATAAATAAGCCGAGTAATTTGGGCCTTGGTGGTGAGACGATGGCCGTCTGCGGTCTGCTCAGTTTCGTGGGAGCTCACTCGGTCGAAGGTGTGTCTGCGAGCCTGAATTCTGGTTGGGGGCTGGTTCTAACCGGAGCGGGTCATGTTGACTGCGTTTTACTGTTTCGGCAGGTGTCACTCGGCACGACGTGTGTGACGACGATTTTATCGGGGTTTCATCTCTCGGTTTCACTCGGTGTACGGTGTGTCCCTCCTACTGCCCGCCCGGAGGGGCCGACGTTGTCAGTACCAGTTCGACGTCGACCTCGGTATCGTCAGCGACGTGGTTCGGGATTTCGACTCCATCCCGCTCCCGACGGGTGGCGACACGGATCACGTGACCCGGTGAGTTCGGTTGGCGTTCGTTCGGACGGTCCCGGGTGGTTCTGCTCGAACACTCGACACGGTGGGGTCTCAGCGGAAAGCGTCCCACCCTGTCTCGGGAAGAACACTTGACACGGTGGGGTGGGGGTGGCGATGAACGCGACGGGAGCACGGTCAGTGTTCAGTATATGGAGTTACTCCCGATCGTGTTCTTCGGTGCTCTTCTTACAGAGAGACTGTTAGTAGCTGTTAACGCTGGTGAGAACGCTTATACACACAGATAGTGTCTCCCTGTATGAGTAGTATGGAGCACGCGGACGACCGCGGGGCGAAGAAGGAACTTCGGAAGGAGCACCCGAGCGGGTGGCTCTACCTCACGCAGTACGATTCGATCCCGATTCTCGTCGACGCGTTGCTCGATCTCCCGCCGAATCGTGAGTTCAACAAAACCGAACTCGCAGAGCACGCCGGCGTCACGCGCCAGACCGTTGGCAACTACACCGACCTCTTGTGTGAGGTCGAACTCATCGAGGACGTTCCGACCACGTCACCGCGACGGTATCGAGTCGCGGACAGCGATGTCGTCCGCGAGCCCTTCGAGTTGAACAGCGCGCTCAACAGCGTCGGGGAGTAGTCGCTGCCCACGAGGCCTTCTTCGGTACTCCCGTCGGTGTTTGGAACCAGGGTTCGCAGCCTCGTCAACGGGCGGCTTTTCGTGCGCGCCAGCCGGTTCCCCGGGCGGGGACTCGGGACCAGAGACGCGTTCGACGAACTGTACCGACAGTTCGATCGTATCGGCGGGACGCACCTCGGCGTGTTCGACGAGATCGACCATCTGGAGGACGCGAACACGCTGCTGTACGAACTACCACGCGCGCGAGCAAACGGTCACATCACGGGCGCGACGGTCGGCGTGATCGGGATCAGCAACGACTACACGTTCCGACGGACGCTCTCGCCGAAGGTGAAGGATACGCCCATGGAGACCGAGATCTCCGTCAGTCTGTACGACGCCGCGGCACTGCGAACGATTCTGGAACACCGGGCGGACCGCGCCGTCGTCGACGAGGCGTGTGACACGTCGGCGATCGCGAAGGCCGCGGCGTTGGCCGCGCAGGAGGTGGGGAACGCGCGGCAGGCGCTCGATCTGCTCCGCGTTGGCGCGGAGCTGGCCGAGCAGCACGGCGAGGGGCCGGTCACGGACGCGCACATCGAAACCGCACGGGAACGAGTCCAGCGCGGTCGGGTCGCGACGGTGATCCGAGACCAGACCGAACACGCGCAGTACATCCTCGAAGCGATCGCGACCCTCCAGACGGGTGGCGAGGTCCCGGCGCGATCGAAGGCAATCCAGCGAACGTATGAGCGGGTGGCGGAGTCGCACGCCGCCTCGCCACTGTCGACGCTGAAGCGTATCCAAGACCAGCTTTCGGACCTTTACATGCTGGGGTTCCTTCGGCGCCACGAGCAGAACAAGGGACTGAGCGGCGGGCAGTACTACGAGTATGAGTTGGATCTCGATCCGGCGATCGTCTTAGAGACGCGGACGGAGGTCGCCGAGCACGCGTAGTGAAAGCACACGAAATATACTCCCTCTAACTGTGACTCCCGGTGGGACGAGAGCGGGAAAGCATACGAAATGTACTCTCCCTCTCTCGAAGTTGTGATCGGAAGGAGCTGAAGAAGATCCGGACGAGTGTAGCGAACGACTGTCGTGAACGCGGGGCGGACACGGCGCACGGAACGAGACCGACGACATTATTCGGGTCGCCGACGGAAATCGGCGTAACTCACTGCTATGTCATCGTCAGATCCCGAACCGGTCTCCAGACGCGAGAAACTCGACGCCCTCCGCGACGTCGCGCGGTACAATCCGAAGTACACGGCGGCGGTCGTCGTGCTCGGGATCGTCGCCGCGGTGCTGGAGGGCGTGGGACTGAGCTTCATCCTCCCGATCGTCGAACTCGTCCAGCTCCAGGATCCCGCCGCGGAGGCGGACGGACTGCTCGCGGTGTTCGTGACCGCCTATCAGACGCTCGGGATTCCGTTCACGCTGGGCTACGTCGTGGTCGGCGTGTCTAGCGTGATGGTCGCGCGGTACACGACCAGTTTCTCGGTGGCGTGGTTCCGGGAGGCGCTGCGGACCTACTACATTCGAGATCTCCAGACGCGAGCGTTCCGGAACGCGCTGAACGCGCGTGTGGAGTACTTCGATAAGGAGGGATCTGATGATATTCTGAACGCGATTGTGACGCAGACGAATTATGCGGGCCGAGTGATCGCCCAAGGGGTTAATTTTACTCAGCAGGTCTTTCTGGCGGGGGTGTATTTCGTTGTAGCACTGGTGATTGCGCCGGTACTGACAGTTATCACAGGAGTCGTTCTTGGCGGGTTCTCGATCTTCTTCAGACAGGTGCTTGAATCGGGGTACGACGTGGGAGAGAGGGTCGCCGAGGCGAACGAGATGCGGCAGGAGGCCGCACAGGCCGGGACACAGGGAATTCGTGACGTTCGGATCTTCGGACTCGCCGAAGAACTCTTCGAGGATTTTACGGAGGCAATCGAGCAATTCACCAAGTCTCGGATTGTTCTCCGGCGCAACGAGGCTGCGATCAACAACTTCTACAACCTCGTTGTCGCGGTGTCAGTGTTTGTGCTCATCTACCTCGCATTAACGTTCGCGAACCTTTCGGTCGGTGAACTGGGCGTTTTCCTCTTCGCGATGTTCCGGCTTGGTCCCAAGGCTAGCCAAGTGAACACTCTGTACTATAAGATCGAAAACAACCTGCCACATCTAGTCCGCACTATCCAGTTCACCGACGAGTTGGCAACGTACAACGAACCAACCAGTTCGAGCCGGAAGGTCCCCGAAGAGATCCATGAGGTAGAGTTCGACGATGTCCACTTCTCGTATGACAACAAAGAAAAAGTACTTCGCGGGATCGACTTCACCGTCGAGAAAGGCGAGTTCGTTGGGTTCGTCGGACAGTCGGGTGCGGGCAAATCCACGATCGTCTCGCTTCTCGCTCGTCTGTATCCGGTTGATGAAGGTGAAATCAGAGCGAACGGGATCCCGATTGACGAGATGGATATCGCGGAGTGGCGGGATCGGCTTTCGATGGTCAGACAGGACCCGTTTATTTTCAACGACACGCTCCGGTACAACCTGACTTTAGGGAATCGAGAGGTGTCGGACGAAGACCTTGATCGCGTGTGTTCGATCGCAAAAGTCGATGAATTCATCGACGAACTTCCGGACGGGTACGATTCGTTATTGGGAGACGACGGGGTTCGGCTGTCAGGCGGACAGCAACAGCGCGTTGCGTTGGCTCGGGCGTTGTTAGAGGATGCAAATATGCTAATCTTGGACGAGGCAACGAGCGATCTCGACTCGAATCTCGAAAATCAAGTACAACAGGCTATTGAAAAGATGGATCGAGACTACGCGATTGTCACGATCGCTCACCGACTCTCAACAGTAAAAAATGCAGATCGTATCTACACCGTTGAGCAGGGACAAGTTACAGAAATCGGAACACACGACGAACTGGTTAAAGAGGGTGGGAAATACTCAGAGCTGTACGAGATCCAGTCAAGTGGCACATGAGTCATCAAAACATTACGAGGATTGTGGTAGTGTTCAAAGGTTTTGAATTATGAGTAGAATAAAAATGAACCCCCTTAAATCGATCAAAAAAAGAATAACGAGAGCAGCCTGGGAATCTTATATCAATATGTATTCTATAACGATAGGGAAGTGTAATGAAAAAGAGAAGCGTGATATCTGTGAATATACAACGTATGAGAAAGATGAACCGGGATATTATTGTAATATTCCCAATTCAAAATATTTTCCCGAAGATTTCATGCGATTTGCCGGTTATCACAAACCTGAACCAAGATACATGTGTTGTATTTCACCGTGCCAGATAGTAGGGGCTTTGGCAACACCGATAGTTCAAAATAAGATTGTACTGGATTCGTTTGGGGGAACGGCAACCAAATTCACATCTATCAAAACCACTACTCAAAAAAAGGAATATTTTGAAAATAATTACACCGTACTAGACTATATCTTTAACCGTTTAGAAGTAGATCGACCAGTTCATCCCTCCAATCAAATATTTCCCCTAGTACATTATTATAAATCATACTTTCACTGGATAACCGAATATTTGCCTAAATTACGTGTATTAGATAAATATGAAAGACAGACTGGTAACAAGCCAGATATACTGATAAGATCCAATCCTGAGTCATTTCGTCTAGAAACGCTAGAGATGCTCGGGTACAGCAAAGACAGGCTAGTAACGTGGGATAATACCGACTATAATGTTGATAATCTTATTATTACAAACCACCGCGCACAACCGACGAATCAATCCCTCAGAGACTATTTATGGCTACAGAGAGAAGTATCTCAAAGCATTTCAGACCGTCCAAACATAGAAACCCATAATAGAATATTTGTATCGAGGCAGAAAACAAATAGGCGCATAGAAAACTACGGAGAGTTCACGAGTTTATTAGACAGATATGATTTTGAGCCCCATGTATTGGAGGATTTAAAATTCGAAGAGCAAGTACAATTATTTGACAATGTGGATATAGTTCTTGGACCACATGGAGCGGGACTAACAAATCTGATTTTTTCTGACGATCCCTGTGTTATAGAACTGATCCCTGATAATCATGTTGACCCGGGGTTTTACCTGCTAACTGAATGTTTGGATTTAGACTATTATCCATATATGACAAGCACAAACAAGAACGGGAACCTTATAATAGATATAGAAGCACTCAGTGATTACTTAGATAACATCATGTGACACATTATATTCAAAAATTCTTTGCGATACAAGTAGCAAATTCTTTTAATTTACTACGCTTCTCGGAAACATTTTCTTTAATATCTTCAATGAGAGTATCGTCATGTAAGGCTGAATCCACTTTTCAGTGAGATTAGCAGATGTTACTTGATCTGTCCGAATATTGTACTCTTCCATGCCAACAGATCTTGCAAAATCTAGATTTTTCGGCCTGTATTCGAGAGATACAAAAGGCGTGTATGTACAAGCTGCTAAGACATTTGAATGTAACTTGTCTCCGATGACAAGGTCACATTTAGATATTTCATTGATAGCTCCTCTTACATTCATAAATGAGCAGAAATCTATAAACGATGCATTCTCAACCCGTGCCGCTGCTTTTTTATTCAGTGATATATCTGGAGGATAGAATGGCATGAAAATAAATTTATATGTATCTGAATATGAATTACAGAGATCAACAACAGTACTTATATAATTATCATTTTTAGACCACTGATATTTACCGTCTCGAAGCACAATACAAATACGATTCTGTTTATTTGTATAATATTTATCTGGTGTGAGAATTAAAGCTGTGTCGCCCACTATCTTAGAATCAATATTGTATTTTGAAAGAAGGGACTGTGTTTCCGGTCCCCTAACACCTAAATAGTCTAGCTGATATTCTCTTAGACAGCGGAAATCGCTTTCTGACAAGTAGTGATTCGATGATGTGACGGTATTGCTCAATTCTTTAATTGGTCGCAATAAATATTGGACGTATCTACTATCTAATACCGATCCGTGTCCACGTTTTCCCAGATAGTATCCAAGATCTACCTGACTGAATCGCTGATTCCAGAACTCCGGGCTACTCGCTCCCACACCAATGGCTGCTACGAACTCAGCATCTTGCTTTTGAGAGTCAATAGGGTTCGTTTTTGGAAGGACAGTTCCACCACCTATAAGAACATTATCTCTCTCGTTCAAATAGTCAATATTACTAAATTGATAATTCTGAAATAGCTTGGTATTTGCCAGATATATTGCCTCATCGCCGATATTATTTTCTCCAATCCATCCAGAATATGCGATAGTATCTGTCATGATCTGAACAATCCAAATACAAGTATAAAATTCTGACTGTGCTGGCGGCTTAGTTAGATAAGACGATTCTATAAAATATATAAGTTGTCGATTGAATTATTTCAGTAGTTTTTCTAATATATTTATGATAGATTATCTTCAATCTGGGTATCCGCAGAACACAATCTGCTTATGTCACTAAGCAGTACCGCATTCCATGGAAACTCTCGCATACTGTGGATCAATATGGTCAAGAAATGTTGGAGATGAATCCATCTATCTCGCCAATCATAAACTATTCTCAGATTACCAGATCATTCCCAGCCGGCACGACGATCACAGTAATACACTCATACTTGGTGGTGGCACAATTCTTCCCCGAGCACTCAAGTCTGAGTGGGAGATATACGACGCGACACCTCGTGCGCACAATTACTGTGTCGGGATTGGTGTACGGGATCCCGATTACTGGAATCAAGCAAAAGGAGCGTTTGATTTGCGTCAATCACTTGGGAAGCGTGGTATCAATATCAGTAGACGTATCAAAGGTAATAGGCTGCTAAGTTATGTGACCGATCGTTTCACTCCCGACTCACTCATCTTGACTGAAGAATATTGTTTTGAGGAGGATTTCGAGGCAATCTCTCAGTTCGGGTTTGACCGTATCTCTGTTCGCGGCCCACAATCACAGGAGATACTAAGACAATACGATATTGAGTCGACAGTGGTCGGAGATCCCGCACTGTATCTGGAACCCCCAGAATACCACAGCGAACAAACCAACGAGATCGTGGTATGTCTCATGAAGCCATACGTTGGCAAATGGAGCGAGAATACGGATTACATCGATGTTCTCATTTCGAGTCTCAATGAGAAGTATGCCGAAAGTAAAGTCACATATATGCCCTTCAACCACTCGGATATCCCGGTGAACCTCGCCGCAGCCCAGAAGACCAAAAACGCGGATCTATACGTTACTAACCATCTTCAGTTCAACGAGATACTTTCGAAGATCTCACAAGCTGATTTCGTTATCGGGGAACGACTTCACTCGGTCATTCTTTCGGCTGCGTGTCATACACCGTTTGCTGCACTTTCCTATCGTCCGAAGCATCATGACTTTGCGGCCTCAATCGACATGAGTGAGTACGTCCTCAAAACGATTGATGTAACCCCTGATCGTCTACACGCGCTACTTGATACCATTCAGTCAGACTATATTTCAATTCTCAAATCACTTGAGCAAGAAGTATCCATCAAACGTAAGAGGTTAGAAAGCTTTGCGAACGAAGTCACATCCGATCTAATATCATCTTCATATAACAGGTGACTCCGTTTATTATGAATTGATCACAATATGCCGCAAATAAGCTAATTAAGTTCTTTCTTATTAAGACATATGAATATTGTATATTAATTTGTTGTTATAATTTGAATGTAGTGAGGAGGTTGCTCCTCCTTAGTGAATAATACTCAATAGCTCCTGAAAACGTCTGCGATATCCTTGTTGGCAGTCGATATCCGTGTTAACAGCAGCGATTCTATCGGTTATCATAGTCCAGTTGTCACTGACAACTGCCTGGGAAAGGATTCGAGACGTAGATCAAGTTGGCTGGTGATTAATGAGGCACTGATATTTGATGTCGCTCGTTTGATTGAGGAACAATTAATATACGCTATGGAGAGTGTGATGATTATGTCCAAAGGAGTAGTGTATGTTGCCACTGGTGAGCAATTTGTAAAAGAGGCCGAGCTTGCGGTCGATAGTTTATCGAATGAGATGCCAGACCTACCAACAACAATTGTTACTGGTCAAACAACCAGTCCATCTGGATTTGACAACGTTTTACGACTCGCTGAACCATCATATAGTTTCAAAGACAAAATATTGGGACTACAAATGTCTCCCTATGAGAAATGCGTTTTTTTGGATACAGATACATATGTAGCTAAACCATTTCCCGAACTCTTTGAATTACTAAATCAGTTCGATATTGCTGTAACTCACAACCAGAACAGGGACATCCACACCTCTAATCTAGGAGTTCCAAAATCTTTTCCAGAATACAGTACCGGTGTTATTGCGTTTGATAAATCAGAAACGTCAAATTTATTTGAAAGTTGGCTTAAATTATATGAGAATAAACATAACGGAGACCAACCGGCTTTTCGAAAATGTTTGTATGAAAATGACATTCAAGTTACAACTCTTCCAAGAGAATACAATTATTCAGTTAGAATCCCAGCACATCTTGTGAAGACTGTTACTATTTTTCACGGAAGGTTACTTGATATTGATTCTCCAGGTGCACCACTATATTACGATATACCCGACAGTGTTTCTCGGATAAATGGTGAAGAAGGTCACCGATTGTTAACTACAGGCGGTTATTTCCGGAGTACAGACCCACCAATAACTCATCGTATTTGTGATTCTATAAATAACCGGGGTCTAGTTGGTAGTATATCACGAGTGTTTGAAAAGTACACGCCACCGTATAATTGAGTCAATTAGATTGACTTAATTTCCAATCAGCCAGCATACGACAATCAGAGCACTTTCTTGTGCTCTATTGAAAATGCGGTACGGGAGCGGGATCATAGTGTTTTGGTGAGCTTCTTGAGATTGTTGAGGGCGAACGAGAGGATGATCTCACGGAACTGTCGGTACCAGAATTGCGAACGCAGGGCGGAGTCCTGCGTTCGCTTGACCGTTGAGTAGGATGTTTCCGACATCCACCGCTGTGTATAGCCTTTTGCCCGGATCAGCGCGTTGTTTGCTGCTGCCTTCGGGGTCGATCCACGGTACTGAATGAGGTAGTTCACATCTAATGCTGCGATCTCGTATTCGGTGTGCCAATCTTGAAATCCGTTATCGGCAGCGACGGCCCGCAGGTCGTCCGCGTTCCGGCGGACGACCCGCGGGCCAGCCTTCGTATCGTGCTCATGCTTGATACAGCAGTGAACGTCCAACACCGCCAGCGACTCTGTATCGGTCAATGTCGTCGCCTTGACCGTCTTTACTCTCCGTCCTTTCCGCTGACAATAATACTGGGAAGCGTTAGATCGCTCGAAGAACGTGCTGTCGAGGGCAACGTGGCCGGATTGCGGGTGTTGCTGCGCTGAAACGCGCAGCAACGCCCGCCAGACATACATCGCATATCGATCAAACGAGTGGTAGAACGTGGTTGGATCGGGTGGAGCATCCGAGCTGATCCCGAGACGCTCGCACACGTCCGGCATGAGACTGAGCCGATCTACGAGTTCGGCGTAGCTGTGGCCTTCTTCCTTCCGAATACAGTGTGCGACGATGTGAGCCTCGCGGGCAAGCCCGCCCGAGACGGGCTTGCCCGCTCGCTTCCCCAACGCTTGTTTAGCTACACGTAGTGCTGTCTCAACGAGGTCGAGCAAGGCGACTCCCATTACCGCTTTCTCGACCTCGTTTTCCTAAACTCATTACGGCGTGATCCCGTTGCTGTCTTCCACTTTCAATAGAGCAATTCTTACTATTATTGGATCAATAGATAGTTTATACACGCCAATAGGCTAATATATCAAATCCTTTCTGACGATTAATTGAGATAGTAATATAACAGTACGTTAGATAGTGTTACTAACTAAAATCTACAACATCGGTGTAAAGTTTCTCAATGTCTTCAATAACTTGTGAACGGTCAAAATTCGTTACCTGCTCATTCGCAGCTTCAGACTTAGCGTTTAGTGTTTCTGAGTCAGCGATTTCAAGAATCGCATCTCGAAACCCGTCAACAGAACCATCCGTAAGTTGGCCAGCGTCTCCGACGATCTCGCCGATTGTTCCATACTCACTCGTAACGATTGGTGTACCAGCCGCAAGCGACTCAAGATATACGCGCGCGAGTGGTTCTTCCCAAATACCGGGATAAACGAAGCAATCGTGTGAGGCATAGACTTTGGGGAGCGCCTTATTTGGAACAAAACCACGGAAATTGATAAGGTTCGCCACGTTTTCTGCTTGTGCCTGCTTTCGGATTTTTTCCTCCAGTGACCCGGTTCCAACGACAGTAAGAGTGAATTTTACATCAGTGTGAGCTAATGAAGAGAGGATAGGAATTAATTTATCAGCGCCTTTGTGTTTCTCTAGGCCACCAACATAGAGGAGCTTGTACGGTTCAGAGAAATTGCTCTCATGTGGAATGATAAAGTCCTCATCAACAGGGTGTGGAATAACCGCTATTTTGTCTGCGTCATATCCGAATTGGACATAGTTATCACGGACGTGTGCTGATGGAGCTCGAAAACCGTCGATATGCTCTAATCGACGCTCACCAGAGTTTATGAGCCGAAGATTTAACAGTTCACTCGCAGTCTCGTACAGGTAACCACTCTCGCTGTCAAATCCGGTACGGGAGATACAGTTCATACATTTGAGTGTAGACTTGCTCTGACACTGTTTCTGATCCCGGTACAGAAGGTCGTTCTTGGCGCACGTGCCGCCGTAAGCGTTCAGAGTGACGAACGTCTTAACACTTGAACTCTCTCCGATCTGAGCAATAGAGGGAATAAGCGGTGTTAAATAACTATGGACGATATCGAACCCCCGAAGTTCGGCAAGGCGAGAAGAGACTTCTTTGTTGAGTCGTGTATTTGTATGGGGATGGCTACTGTTTCCGGTTAAATGTCGCAGTTGTATGTTAGATCGATCCGACCTCGACTCTGGTGAATCAGGACAGTAGACGCAAATATCATGACCGGCATTGGCCAGCCCATCGACGATCTGAGTCGCAGAGTGAGTTGCACCAGTACCTTCAGCGGAGGGAAAACGTGGGTGAATGAAAGCGATCCGCATTAGCGGACTGTTACAACGAGTTGGCGAATAGTTTTCGATACAGTGTCTGAACGGATCCGAAGACCTATCTCGGTGATTCGATAGAGAACCGCATATGAACACGATTGGTCGATTAAAGCGAGCGATCAAAAGTCCACGGTTATTCCTTCGAGGAGTTAACCGAGCCTATCATCGTCGTGGTGGTCTTCGAACGGAGAACACTACTGGCATAGACGTATTCGACGAGGACTGGGACACACTGGTAGTTCTCGATGCGTGTCGGTACGACATGTTCAAAGAGGTGAATCATATCGAAGGAAGTCTAACTGCGAAGGAATCTAAAGCATCGTCGACACCAGAGTGGCTCCGCGCGAATGTCCACGGTCGCAATCTGCGCGATACAGTATATCTTACGGCGAATCCTCAGCTCGAACGCAACCGTGAGAACTGGGATGTCGATTTTTACGAGGTGATCAACGTCTGGCTCGACGAGGGTTGGGACGAAGAAACTGGAACCGTACTCGCCGATACGATGACTGAGGCCGCGATAACGGCACACAAGCAGTTCCCGCAAAAGCGTATAGTGGTCCACTACATGCAACCACACTATCCGTTCGTTCAGTCCGATACGGCGTTCGATAAGGAGCACTTGGCATCTATCGAAAGCGGTGAGGACGAAGCAACCGGACAAAACGTCTGGGCACAGAAGTTCACAGGTGAGCTCGACCAGACTCGATCAGAGCTGTGGGACGTATACACAGCAAATCTCGAGTACGTATTGAAACACGTTGAGGACCTGCTTACCGAGATACCGGGAAAAACGGTTATTACCTCTGATCACGGGAACTACGTCGGTGAACACGCGTCACCGATACCTATCCGAGAGTACGGTCATCCTAGAGGATTATATGACGAACCAGTTACGCGTATTCCCTGGTTGGAGGTTATTCAGGGGGGACGCCGAGAAATTCAAACAGGAGTGACCAGCGAGATGAATGAAGAAGTTGACACAGACAGAGTTACGGAGAGACTCAAAGACCTCGGATATCGGGATTAACATAACGGATGGGCTAATTTAGTCATATTCAAAAATTAAATGGAATATTATCCTAAGTTATTAATTTAGATAGGTGGCTGTAATGAAGTATCCCATTAGTAAGGCGATGATCGAAGAGCGCATTGCTACTCCTACGAATGAAAGAGAATTAAATATTTGAACAAATACAAATGAAACTAGTAACATCGCAAGTATAACTTGCGAATCGGTGGTAGTCTGTCGAGTAGCACTGATGGGAATTCCGAGTGACAGTATGGAATAAAGGCACCCACCAAAGAGACCAAACGCGGAGAACATCCGTAAATATGAATTGTGGGGATTACCCACGATGTCAACTACTCCTGTGAAATTATATCCGAAGAGTGGCCGCTCCTGTAGTGATAAAATACTTGTTGTCCAAAGTTCCCGACGATTATTAAGAGAAACTTCTGTGAGGAATTCCGGACCAGGGAATACGTTAAACATCATTAAAAAGGCAATGAGTAGACTGGAAAAGCCACTGATTACTGCGAGGGTCATAAACTCTCTACCTAGTTTTGTGTGTACAACATAGATAGCTAGTGCCGCCAATAACGCAATCCATCCTGTCCTATAATTTGAGAACGCTAGTCCCAAAAGATTCAGGACCAATATAACGGTTATGAGCGAACTGCGATCAGTCTTCCATTCGTATAGTGAAGCGATAGTACCAAAGAGGGCAAAAGAACCGAGCTGGTTCGGATTCACAAACACACTCATCATAGGTTGTAAACTCGGATACCAATACAATTGACTGCCCCATAGAGAGATATTCACAAATCCAATACTGACAGTATATCCAAAATACGGAAGGGACCCAATTACAACCAGAAAGGCACCGAGTCGGCTACCAACAAAACAGAATTGGCGGAAAGTGAAGACTTGAGGAAAAATAATCAGGTTCGCAGTCGTAAAAGTGAGCAAAGCTAAAAGGCGAACTACATCACCAAGAACAGGATCAAGTAGTGTCCGGAACAATACGAATGACGAAAATAATAAAAACAAAGCAATATAACTTCTATTTGTTACATCTATCTGAGTAACATATACTAGGAAGTACAACGATATGACGGTATATACGGTTGCTATAACTATGTACGCAGACGCACTGGATATCGTTGTATTTTGTAATATGAGTGAACAAAATAAGAATAATAATAGTACCAGTGGGAAAATTGTTTCAATCTGTTGTCGTCGAGATCGCTCGGTAACTTCCACAGGCCCATCAAGAAAGTGTTAAATTATAAGTACTGTGTTTCAATTTGATCCCTACATGCAGATAGTCATGACCGAACTGCAGAGTGAGAATTTTTATTAACCTACTAGAATACATTAAGTAAATGACTGATGTTCTATATCTAGTCAACTCGATCTCATCAACGTCAATTCCAGTTGAAATTGCCTCTGCGATTAACGAGCATACTTGTTCAAACGTTACAGTCGGCGTCCTTATGGAGGGTTCTGACGATATCCTTGATCCAGATGTCCAGGAGATGGAGCTACCGATAGTATGCTTCGGAGGAACTGGCAATTTCGACCCCGTTCCATACCAACGGTTACGGGATCATATACACGATCAGAAGTATGATATAATACATCCACATCACAATTTTACTGGATCAATTGGAAGAATTATTGGGCGGTCACATCAAATTCCCGTAGTCAATACAGAACACAATGATGTTCAATATTTTTCTCTGGCACAACGCCTTGTGAATGCGGCCACCTTCTGGCTACCACAAGTGAACGTTTACAACTCGGAGAGTACTCTGTCATCACTGGGGCCAGTTGAACGATGGCTCTCAAATCGAAATAAAGTCATTTACAATGGAATAAATATCGAACGTATTAGCGAAAGTAGATATCATGAGCTTCCAGTTGATCTCCCAGACAAACTCTTAATCACGAACGTAGGGGTGATGACTGAGCAAAAGAACCAGAGAAACATCTTGAGAGCTGCTCGACAAATGAAACAACGGTCAGCAGTGGATAACGTTCATTTCGTCATCTCAAGTAGCGGGCCACTTGAAAAGGAATTAAGAGATCTTGCTTCTCAACTCAAAATATCAGATATTATAACATTTACGGGCTATCTTCCAGAACGGGAGCAAATATACAGTCTACTTCACCAGTCAGATATATTTCTCACACCTTCAGTATATGAAGGATTCTGTGTAGCGGCTGTGGAAGCGATGGGTTGTGGTTTGCCTGTAATTGCGAGTGACATAGATGTCTTCCACGAAGTTATTGGGGAACATGGGATTTTTGTTCCACATGATGACCCGGACGCGATCGCGACTCAACTAATTGAGACCAGTTCTGAGATCGATAGTAAACAGATTCAGACAAAGCGAGAGAAGTTACGCCAAAGGGCTGTATCAAAGTATTCTTTAACACAAACGGCAATCAAGTATCACGAACTCTATCAAGAAGTGAGTACCTGACAGATGGTTCAGTTCAATTCGACAGAGCCAACGTGCTAGGCACAAAAATAACTAAGGACCAAGATACTTACTCATGACAGATACGATCGTTCTCGGCCTCGACGGAGCTACATGGGACATATTAGATCCCTTGATTAACCAAGGGAGACTCCCGAATATAGAGCAACTGATCTCTTCTGGTTATTCAGGCACATTAGAAAGCACGTTCCCCCCGATTACTGCCCCGGCATGGCTCTCGATGGCGACGGGACAGAATCCAGGGAAAACGGGCGTGTTCTATTTCTTAAACCGTGAATCTCCGGATTCTTTCGAGTTCAAAACGCTCGGCTCAGAGAAGTTCGAACAGAGCAGCTACTGGGATGTGCTCTCGGCCTCGAACCGGTCCGTCGGCGTGTTCAACTTCCCGATGCTCTACCCGCCGTACGAGGTCGACGGCTTCATGGTTAGCGGGTTAGGATCGCCTGAGGACGACACGATAACCTACCCGAACGATCTCGCTAGAGAACTGAACGACGTGACGGATGGATACCAAATCAAAGTTCCGTATGCCGACCCAAAATACGACGATCGGCCCGCTGCTCTCGAAGCCGATCTTCTCAAAATCGCTGGCAAACGCGAGACGGCGATGACATATCTCCTTGATGAGAAGGGTCCCGACGCGTTCTTCGGCGTCATCAGCGCGACCGACTGGGCACAACACTACTTCTGGCGGTACCACGATGAGGACCACGTACTTCACGAGCCCGGAACGGAGTTCGAAGAGACACTCACCCGAGTGTGGAAGCGCGTCGACGAGACAGTCGGAAAGATCGTCGAGAGAGCGGAGGCGGAAGACGCCCAACTGTTCCTCGTTTCCGACCACGGGTTCGGACCCGTGAACCGGACGTTCCACTCGAACAACTGGCTGAGACGCGAGGAGTTCACTCAAGAGTCGGACGAATCGTGGCTAACGAAGGCCCGAACCGAGTACTTCCCGTATCTCCGACAGATCGGAGAAGGGGTCGTCAGCGTCGTCCCACAACTCAACGACTTTGCGAAATCGGTCGGAAAGTCGATACGGAAGGACCCCGGAGAAAACGTTGACTTCGATACGAGCATCGCGTTCGCCCCGCGACAGAACCTCACGTGCGGTATGATCTACATGCTCTCGGATCGGGAAGAGGACAAACAGGAGGTAATCTCGAAACTCGAGGAGGCTGTCGAAACGGATCCCATAGCAAAAGAGGTCGAGATCTACGAGCCCGAGGACCTCTATGAGGGTCCAAAGACTGATCTCGCCCCGGACCTGTTGTTCGAGATCGACGACTTCGAGTGTGCGATCGACCCGCGCTCGACGACCGGAGACGACCTGTTCTCCACGGGACCGCCATCGAAGGCGCGAAACGGCGGGCACAACCGAGACGGGATCTTCATCGCGTCCGGACCCGGGATCGATTCGGGGTCAGGTCTCGACGCGAGGATCTACGACATCGCACCGACGCTGCTCTACATTCACGACCAGCCGATCCCTGAGGAGATGGACGGAAACGTGTTGTTCGACGTATTCGGATCCAGAGATCCCGACGAGGAACCAGAAAGAGCCCCGATCGAGACCCTGGTCGAGCAAGGGGAGAACGTCGAACGAAGCGACGATGAAGAGGTACAACAGCGACTCGAAGACCTCGGGTATATCTAATCACACTATGAACCCGAGACAGAGAGAATCATCCGATCCATGACTAACGTCGTCCTCCTCGTGATGGATACCGCCCGATACGATTCGGTACTCGGTACTCAAACCAATCTCCCGACTTTCGATACCCTCCAAAATCAAGGGGTCACGTACACGTCCGCCTTCGCAAACGCTCCCTGGACCCTCCCGTCACACGGCGGGCTCTTTTCTGGACAGTACTCCTCAAAACACGGTGCAAGTGCGGCCGCTAAGCGGTTCCCAGAGCACACGCCCACTATCGTCGAGGCGTTCAAAAACGCGTCCTACGAGACGGTCGCCATCTCGAATAACACCTGGATCAGCGACGAGTTCGGGTTCGCTCGCGGGTTTGACACCTTCCGGAAGAACTGGCAGTACATCCAGTCGGACGTCGACCTCGGAAAGATCGCTCGAGAAGAGGAAGGATTCGATAAGATCCGAGGCGTCGCAAAACAGCTGTTCGACGGAAACCCGATCGTCAACGCCGCCAACGCGGTGTACGGACAGTTCGTCAGGAAGCGCGCCGACGATGACGGAGCAAAGAGTACCAACCGATGGATTTCCGACTGGCTCGACGATCGAGACGACTCGGACCCGTTCTTCCTGTTCATTAACTACCTCGAACCACATCTCGAATATCGACCACCTCGGGAGTTCGCCGAAGAGTACCTTCCCGAAGGCGTGAGCTACGCAGAGGCGATGGAGGTTAATCAGGACGCCTGGAGCTACATCGCGAACGACGTCGAGATGACCGATCGGGACTTCGAGATCCTCGAAGCGCTCTACCACGCGGAGATCGCCTACCTCGACGAGCGGATCGGCGAACTCCGCCGCCTCTTAGAAGAGGCCGGCGAGTGGGAGGACACGATCTTCGTCGTCACGGGAGACCACGGCGAGAACATCGGCGATCACGGACTGATGGACCACCAGTACAGCCTCCACGACACGCTGATCCACGTTCCATTGGTGATCCATGGTGGTGCGTTCACTGGTGGAAAAACGGTGGACGACATCGTTCAACTGACCGACATCGCACCAACGCTTCTCGACGCGGCTGGAATCGATACGGACGAGTTCGTGGAGGAGTCACAGGGTCGATCGTTCCATCCCGACGCCGAGACCGAACCGCGAGAGTACGCATTCGCTGAGTATCTGGCACCGCAACCCTCGATGGAAGCACTTGCGAAACGTGTCAGCGATCTGCCCGAGGAGGTGTACGAATACGACCGATCCCTTCGAGCGATCCGAAGCAAAAACTGGAAGCTTATCCGCGGTTCCGATGGCTCCATCGAACTCTACCACGTCGCCGACGATCCCGGCGAACTCGAGAATCTCGCATCGGAGCGTTCGGAGAAGGTCTCGGAACTCGAAAGCGAACTCGACGCGTGGCTCGGCTCCTTCGAACACGCTGACGCCACGGGAGACGCGGACATGAGCGACTCGACGAAGGATCGATTAGAAGATCTCGGCTATCTTCAGTGACTGATCGATTCCAAGTGCGCCGTTGTGTTTTCGACCGTCGATCGCCACTGGTGGTTCGCGACCGCTTGTTCCTCGCTCTCGCCGTCCGCCCCAAGTAGGTCCAAAAGCGAGTTGGAAAGGGATTCTGCCGACATGTCCTCAACAGTCCGACCGGCGGAATTCACGATGTCCTCTATCTGTTCGAGCTGACTCGTGATGGTAGCAGTCCCGCTCGCCATCGCTTCCAACACCGTCCGTGGAACCCCCTCCGCTCGACTCGGCAACACCAAGACGTCCCCGCTGCGGTACACCTTCGGCATCTCATCGTAGGGCACGTGCCCGAGGAACGTCACCGCCTCCCCGATCCCCAGCTCCGCCACCTGCGCCTCCAAGTCCTCGCGTAACGCGCCGTCGCCACACAGATACAGCTCCGCGTCCGGATACTCCTCTAACACTTCTGCGAACGCCTCGACCGCCAGCCACGGCCGCTTTCCCTCCGCGAACCGCCCGACGAACAACACCACCGGCCCCTCCGCGTCGATCAGGTCACTCTCCGGCCCCTCGGGCGTGAACCGCTCCGTGTCGATGCCGTTCGAGACCACCTCGATCCGCGAGGTTACACCCAACTCCCGCACGCGCTCCTTGTCCACGTCGGTGTAACAGAACACCACGTCCGCCTGATTGAACGTCCACCGCCCGAGCGTCTTCAGGTACAGCGAGAACAGTCGCTCCGGCGCGTTCTGACTGTACAGCCCGTGGTTCGTGATCGCCAGCGGAACCTCGCCGAGCCGCCGCTTCAGCGCCGCGAGGTTCGTCACGAAGTAGCAGTGCGAGTGCGCGTGTATCACGTCGAAGCTGTCGCCGTCCGCATGCCAGAGGTACCGCGCTACCGGGGGCGAAACGTCGTTCCCGAGCAGCGTCACGCCCGGAGAGACGCGCAGGATGGTGTACCCGTGCGTCTCCTCAACGCGCGGCAGCGACCCGTCCTCTCGCGTCGTGAGAACCGTCACGTCGTGGCCCATCGCGGCCTGGTCTCGCGACATCGCGTGCACGTGGTAGTCGCCGCCCCCCTTCGTGTCGGGATATATCCACGGCGCGACACGGAGAATTCGCATTGCCAGCTCGTACCCGATGCCCGCGTACAAACGTACCGGTTCGGGTTAGTCACGCATCTTGTTAACCAACAACTGCTCTCAGATTGGTCCGATGTTGGTTAAGCGTGATCTGCCAATTCAGAGTAATCCACACAGATTCAGAAAACTACCGTTCAGCTGTCTGTGCCAGTATCTTCAGCTAAAGCGTCATGTGCGTCCTCACCATCTTCATCAATATACTTCCAATGTTCAGTGTCCAGATGTCCTTTGAGATATGCCTCACCGTCTTCAGAGATCATATAGACACCATTACCTAAGCTTTCAAGGAGGCCCTCTTCATCCAGTTTCTTACACCTCCGATCAACATGCTGTCTAGAGTAAGGTAGAGATGCCTCTGTAGTCATCTTCGTAGGTGTTGTCGGCTTATTCTCATGAAGGAACTCCAAAATCCGATCGTCAAGAGAAGTCATCCACTTGCCTGAGTGCCTCATAGAGCACATATCCAATATCACAGTCTATAGTACGGACGAATAGCACTTATAGACTATACAAAGCACATTTCAAACCATACCGTCAAATATATGTTACCAGAGCGTAACCGTTATTATACGGAACCCGAGTGACGAACCCTCGGCTCGTGAGAAAGTGTAGAAACCCCGGCCGCGGTGTTGTAGCACCCGGTCGGGACGGGTTCTGTGCCCAATCACAGAACCATGCTAATGCTGGCAACTGTGGGGCTTAAGCCCTGCGAGACGACTGACGGGTCGAACAGTAACAACCCCGGCTGTAGCTTGTGTCCCAACACAGCCGACGGCTACGACGCTGCCTTCGACGGCCCACTCTGTACACCATGTGCTGCGACACGCAGCGGCGACGAGGACACCGTGGAGGGCTACGATGTCTAGTCCCCACAACGAGAGAGACACCATCTCGCTTGCTGATCTCTCAGCCACCCACCGTGACCTACTCTGGGTACTCTCGCAGACTGGCCCCAGCGAGAGCGGCCCACTCCACCACGTGCTCACCGACTACTACACCGACGGTATCGACCAAACCCGAGTCTGCGACACTCTCGATGAACTCATCAAACGCGACCTCGTTACCAAACAAACCCACGACCCGACCGAATACCGACTGACAGAGTCGGCCCGCCGCGCACTCTCCGCGCGACAAACGTGGCAAGCTGGCACTCGCAACGCTGCGGGAGGGCACGAATGACGCGCCCCGAGGACCCACAAGCCGCGGATCTCGCCCAACTCACTCGCATCACACTTGACACCAACAACCCGATCTGTCAAGTCTGCGGGCAACCCCTCCACGAAGGCGACGACATCACCGCCTACGCCTACCGCGCAGCCGGCGAACCCGCGTACGCGATCGGCTACATCATGTGCGGATCAGATAGCCACGAACACCCGACCGTCTTCACCCGCGGTGTTCGCGAGTACGTCCTCACGGGCCACATCGGAACGTGTTCAAACACCCAAACACAATCCACAACGTTCGTCCTCCTTGATCCGACCCCGGTCGTCACGAGTCCCACGACGACCGCTGAACCACACGTCCACGCAGACGCCCCAACACCACGAGATCCAACCCAGCCAACACGGCAGGAGCCAACCCCACTTCTCACGGCTATTCGAGAACACGCCCGCTCCGATGGTGGCTCCTCACACGAGGGGTCTGAGTAATGCTGGCCGATCTGACCCACCAACCCACCACCAACAGGTGATCGGCTGTGGGAACACGCCAGCCCGCGGCCCGCAAGCGAGGGATCCGGCTCGTCAACCACAGCACGGACAGCTCCACCGAGGGGATCACCTGTCCAGCGGTCTCACCCCGGCTGACCGAGTGGGTGCCAGCGCTCCTCACCGAACTCCGACCCCACACAGAGCAAATCATCCGCGAGTACGCCACCACCGATCCGTGGCGGACGAGCTCCTGGCTCCTCGACGAAATCTTGCCGGCGTGGCAAGACACGGACACTCTCTGGACCGACGACGTCGCTGAAGCCGTCGCGTACACCCGCGCGATCACGACCCTCGCGCTCACCTACGGAGACGAACCCACCAGTACACACAGTCCGTACCACCGACAGCGACATGCTGACCTCACCGATACAGTCACCAGCATCGGCACGGGCCGCGGTCCAGTCAACGCCGACCTCGGGGCACTCGCGAAAGGACCAGTCGCACTCCATCGGGAACTCGACGATCAACCACGTGCTCTCACACTCTTGTTGGACGGCGACGCGTGGACCAGCCTCACAGACCGCCGCACGGGCGTCCGCGCACTCGCGGCGATCGCCGTGCTCGCTGATGGGTTCGACGTTAGACTCGTCGCCTCCCCCAGAGTCCGCCGACACCTCTCGAAGCGGTATCCCAACTGGACCGAGTGTCACCTCGATCTTACTGCCAGCCGGGATCGGTCCTCCCACACCGACCACGCCCAGACTGTCGAAGCCGCGTGGGCCACCATCCGTGATCTCGACACCGAACCTGGGAAACGCCGGCTCCTCGGGAACCTCACCCACGAGTACGCCCGGAGCTACCGCGATCTCGCCACCGACCACGCGGTCGATGTCGCCGAAGGCACCATTAGCAGATACGTTCTCGATCTCGAGGACCGCAAGTTGGTCACTGTCGACCGCCGTGGGAAGCACAACACGGTCCAGCTCACCAACCTCGGAAATCTGGCTGTCCAGCAGTGTCTCGACGACAGTTATGAACTCGTCCACCCGAATCAGCGCCGACTCGATGGGCGTCTTACTGCGACCCCTCAGCAATCCACAAGTACAGTGTCGCCCCGCCGAGAAGGAGAAGAGACACCCACCCCCGACGAGTGGGTGGCGGCAACCGGCAACCCCGACACAGACGCTGACTACGTCCAGTGGCTCACTGGTCCTGAAAACGCCTCCCTCCACGAGCGATTCAGCACCGTCGCCCATGACGACGCCATCACGCTCGTCGACAACCACCCACACTCGTTCGACGACGGCCGTGTCGCGTACCTGAGCCACACCAGCCATGAAACCCTCGTCGTCCTCCAGTGGGGTGGTCCCCTCGCTACCCTGGGACGTCTCGCGGGAGCCTTACTCAGCGAGAAAGCCCTCTCGAAAATCCTCACTCCATCACGACTCGGTCACGAATTCGAAGCGATCGACGACGACACCCAAGCGTATCCCGTTGAGCGTACCCTCCGCAGTGGCCACCAAGTCGGCTGGTACAGCGACGTCGAAACCACCTACGGAGCGTGGCGTGAGCGAATAACCACAGTTCGAGATCGGCTCCTCGCGAAAGTCGCTAAACTCACAGACAGCGACGACACCGCTGCCCGCACCAACCTGTTCAAAGATCTCCACGGGGTGATCGCGTCGGCGACCCAGCTGTATCACGCGGCCGGCATCGATCTCACGACCACCCTTAGAGTGCCCGATACGGACGCCCTCGCACGCAACACTACCCACCTCCAGGATCTCTGTGAGTTCCTCGCCAAAACTGCCCCCAAACAGTCTGTCTACGGAATTCACTCGGGCTACCGCATGCTGTTCGAAGACCGGCCCGCAAAGCTGTGCCGGCGACTCCCCGCCAAAGCGGACCACGACGCGACCATGGATCTCACCATGTCGTGGGTGGTTGCCGGCCCGACGATCACGGAACTCTACGACGACATCACTGCCGTCCTCGCGAGAGAACTCACGACGGTCCGAGAAACAATTGCCGACGGTACCGAAGCCGCACCGACGCTCGAGATCCCGGTCGTCGACGGGACGACCTACCCCGCCATCCGGCGGGTGATCGACGAGGTCGCGATGACCCACGACGCCCAGTGGACACCCCGCGAGCGCCAGCGGCTCGTGCGGCGCTGTCTGCGCTCGTTCGGCCCGGCGGACACCTCAAGGGCGTGTCCGTACGACGTCGTGGCGAGCCTCCTGCGGGCGCTGAACGAGTCTCGAACGCCGACGCTGGCCGCGGTCGAGCGCGCAGCGGCCACCATCTCACCGGAGCGCTTCCGGCCTGAGCTCACGCCGACAGCAACGAAGCTGTACGCCACCCTACTGTGTGCCGACGACCCACTCGGCCGCTCGGAGCTCATCGAGCAAGCAGGTATCTCCGCGAGCAGCTATGACCGTCGCCTGAGCGATGTCCGCGATCTCGATCGCGTCACGCCCGTCCAAGAAGGGGGCCACCGCCGGTGGACCACGACGACTCCGACACCACGCTCGAAGACACCCCCTGTGACGGCGTGGGTCCCGGCGACCAGCGATCGGCCCGCATCGCCGCTGGTGACGTACCGACAGTTAACCACACCCGCCGGGCCGAACAGTCCTCCCCCAGACCGCATTGGGGGAGACGATCGGGGTGGATGGGACAGACAGCCACCGATTGCGATCCCCGCCGAACCCGGCTGCGACGCCGAGTACACCATACATCCAATGACGACCACCAACCAGAGCCGACAGCTGAACAGCCACGCCCACCAGCTCCCAGCCACCCGAGACCACCCACACGACACCATGACACCGACACCACATCCGACGACAGCAGTCGCAACGCCACAAACAGAACTCCCGAATGGGGGTGACCAATAGTGAGCGACCAAACACTCGATCTCGAAACCACGATCAGACGCGATCGCCCGACAGCGACGGACGGAAGTATCCAGGTCAGCACCGACAGCACCGACATCACGGAGGGATCGCGTGTCCTCCTCGGCTTCGGCGATGACCGCGAGGTCACCTTCGCCGTACTCACACCGACAGAAGCCCAAACGATCGCCACAGCTCTCGAACAGGCAGCCCAGCAGGCAGTCGCCGCAGACACGCTCGAGGACCCAACCGATGAGTGACAACAGCCCTGATTTCACGGACGAAATTGACACCGTGGGCACCCCCGACGGCGAGGATCCGGACCACGATCCAACCAACGGTCGCTGGCTCGAGACTCGGGTCGCCAAGACACTCGAACAGTGGGGGTACAGGACAGCCCGCAACGAGTGCTGCTTCGGGCTCGAAACCGACGTAATTGCCCGACGGGACGACCTCCGTGGTGATCCTGACGATTTCCTCGTCATCGAGTGTAAAGACTGGCACCAAGTCCCGGTCCAGCGGGACGCCGTCGAAGCAGTCGCGCTGCGGGCCGCGCTCATGCGGGCAATGCCCGTCCTCACTGTCTCCCGCCGCGTAACTGCGAGTGCGTGGCGGTTAGCCCAACTCCTCGACGTGCGGATTATGACCGAACAGGATCTCGACAAAGGCCAACTCCCGCCGCTGACCGAACGCCGGCCGCCGAGTGGAACGCTCAACGTACGACGGGAACCGTTCATCCACGACTTGCGTGACCGGCTCCCGCTTCTGGTTCACCGTCGAAGCAGCCTCGATATCGAAGCCCCTGTCTTCCACATCGCGGATCACGGTCCGTGTTACGTGCCGGACCGGACGGGCAACGACGAGTACGTCAAGGCCGCCGACAGCGACTACGAGTTCGGGTAGGTACGGTGGTAGAGGGGGTACACGACCGTTCGTAGGGTATCCTGAATATGCCTCCTTACGGTCACACAAATCTGACCACCATGATACTTATATATTACAAACGCATACAAACACATACAGTTGGACTCATGCCCATCGATCTTCGAAGACACGACCCGGACGACGCGATCAATATCCGCCCGGGCACAAACAAAGCCGCAATCGTCAAACTCCTCTATCGGAATACGAACCTTGCGTACACGCCGGCAGAGATACAAAACGCACTTGATCTGCCGCGCGGCACCACGTCGACGACGCTATCTCGCCTCCATGATGACGGACTGATCGGCAAAACGAATGATGGTCTCTACCACGGACTTGAGCGACGGGATGACGTGAGGCGGTTCGCACGGAGCCTCGTTCAACTTGACGAGATGGCGGATCGGTACCCAGAACCGGGCCTCACTCCAGATGACGTTAAACAAACTGGTGCGGGCGCACGAAGATCGATTCCACGTGATCGCGCTGACACCGAAGAGGATCAGTCCGGGGAGGAACCAGCACCCGCGGACTGGGTCAACAGCACCGCTGCTCCTTCAACAACGGAGAGTAACACTGACGCTGACTCAGCGTCCGGTGACAGAGAGTAACACGGTGGGATTAGACCGCATACCCCTCACATGACGTACTACTACCCGCAGGGCAGTCTCGTGTTTGCTGCGGATCCAACCGGGGCACATAGCAATCCGCGCCCAGTAATCGTGATATCCGATGCTGATCGGCCGTACGTTGAGCAAGAAGCCACGGTTGTATGCCTGACCACACAGGCCGAGTACTCATACGAGGTTACACGGTTGCCCGACGGCGTACTTGAAGGGGTGGAGCTGCGGAAGACGAGTTATGTGATGCCGTGGGCGATTTATACGATTCCACTATCGTCGATCCGAGATAATCTCCCGTCTGGGACCCTCACTGATGAGGGAATACAGCTTATTGCGGATGTGATTGATCAGATGGTCCGACCATAGGTAACGACAGCCCTGATTTCACGGACGAAATTGACACCGTGGGAACCCCCGACGGCGAGGATCCGGACCACGATCCAACCAACGGTCGCTGGCTCGAGACTCGGGTCGCCGAGACACTCGAACAGTGGGGGTACAGGACGGCCCGCAACGAGTACTGTTTCGGGCTCGAAACCGACGTAATTGCCCGACGGGACGACCTCCGTGGTGACCCTGATGATTTCCTCGTCGTCGAGTGTAAAGACTGGCACCAAGTCCCGGTCCAGCGGGACGCCGTCGAAGCAGTCGCGCTGCGGGCCGCGCTCATGCGGGCAATGCCCGTCCTCGCTGTCTCCCGCCGTGTCAGTGCGAGTGCGTGGCGGTTAGCCCAACTACTCGACGTGCGGATCGTCACCGAACAGGATCTCGACAAAGGCCAACTCCCGCCGCTGACCGAACGCCAGCCGCCGAGTGGAACGCTCCACGTACGGCGGGAACCGTTCATCCACGACGTGCGTGACCGGCTCCCGCTTCTGGTTCACCGTCGAAGCAGCCTCGATATCGAAGCCCCTGTCTTCCACATCGCGGATCACGGTCCGTGTTACGTGCCGGACCGGACGGGCAACGACGAGTACGTCAAGGCCGCCGACAGCGACTACGACTTTGGGTAAGAGCGGACGCTGGGGAGGTCACACCTCATCGGTGCCATAGACTTATTTAATTGTAATACCATCGTACTACCATGAAGTACGCGAGTGTCAGTGTCAAATTCCCGGTTGAATTAGATACCGAGATCGAGCGGTTCCTTGATGAGACAGGTATTTACACCAATAAAAGCGAGTTCATCAAGGAAGCCTGCCGGTCGCATCTTCGCGAACTTAATGACGACACAGCAATCACTGCGCTTCGCCTAGAGCAACTACTCGCGCAGGCTGAGCAGAGCCACCAATCAGATGCCGATATCGATGACGAGCTCACGGCACTCGGCGAGAAAGTCGATGCAGACGATCTTGAACGGGCCATCGAAGAGGCCCGTGAGGAAACGGCCACACAAGTGTACGGATCTGATTCGTGAAGATCCTTGACACGAATCTGTGGGTATTCGGTACACTGCGAACCAACGAACAGGCAACCGAATTGCTGACAGCAATCGATCGCGGTGAGACAACATCGGCGATTAGTGCGTATATGCTCCAAGAGGCGTTCGCCGCATTCGATCGCACGAAGGGCCTCTCTGCGGCAGAACGAGACGCTGTCAAAACCAATTTTGTGACACGCCTCACCCGGATGACGGGCCTTATCGAAGCGCCATCAAGTCGTGATGCGAGCGATGCGCTTCTTCGAGAACAGCGGTCGGCGCCCACAGTGCGAACACTGGCCCGCGTCTGTGGCATCCAGCCAAAAGACGTTCCAATCCTTGTGTTGGCGTTTGAGCACCGTGACCGCAAACCGACTATTCTCACGAATGATCAGTCCTTCGCAGAATTTGAGCCGGCAGCACACTCACTTCCTGAGATAACTATTACCCACATTTCCTGACCACACCAGCATGGTCTCTCACCCAACTACTTGATGTCCGAATCCTTACTATCGACGACCTCACCAAGGAGTCGCTCCCTCCACTGACCGAACATCGACCGCCGAGAGGAACGTTCCGCACCCGCCGAGAGCCGCACGTGAGCGAACTTCGAGATCGTGTGCCGCCGCTGTTTATCCGACAGAGTGATCTCAACATCGAGGCGTTGGTGTTCTTCGCTGGTGGGCAGGGCCCGGGTTACGCGCCGGATCGGTCGGGTAACGACGAGTATGTTGACGCCCACGACAGCGACTACGACTTCGGGTGAGAGCGGGCGCTTCCGGTCACATTACCACCAGTACCATTCGTCTTTAGTTAAGCTTGATAGTAATACAATTCCGAAAAGTATGCTTGTCAGTATTAGATGTAGGAGAAGCCACAGATGAGACACCAGTACCGGCGAGATCGAGCGATAAGCAACCATCACAAACGGCGTTTTCTTGCCGTATCTGGTGTGGCTGGGCCGTATTTGAGCGAAAACCACAGCTATCGAGTATTACTGAAGATATTAACTAAAGACGAATGCCACCAGTACCGTGTTGGAATGTGACTTGGCGGAATTCTTTTGTGATGATACGATGAGGATCCTCGTATGGAACCGAATGCTGATCAGTCACAGATACGCTCCGCTCTCAAGGATGTGGTCTGTGCTGATCCGGACATCGTCTTCGCCGTTGTATTCGGATCACAGCTTTCGGGAACAGTAACGCACTCATCAGATTTTGATATCGCGGTCAAGTTCACAGCAGACTGTTCTGAACGGGACCGGTTCAAAAAGCGGTGTGTACTGTCTGGTGAGCTCCAAGGAGAGGATCGCCCGTTCATCGACGTGTCCGATATTGACTCGCTCCCGCTGGATGTCGCACACGACGTGGTAAATGGCGAGCTACTCTGTGGCGATAAACAGGCCTTCGAGCAGTTCAAAACAGACATTGAGGCGGAATTTGACGAGCAACGTGAGACGCTTCGCCGGCACCAGCGTACGGTCATCGATCGGATAGCGGAGGATGGATTGCGTGGTTGACGAACGCGTCGTTGCGGTCAAGCTCGAACAGATCGAACAGTACTACGCCAACCTCAACGCGAAACTTTCCCGTCGAGAGTTCCTCTCGAGTGAATCGCCTCGGAGTCAAGCCCCGAGACAGTCGCCTCGAACCGCCTGTACAGCTACGACTCGGTGGGGCGTGGTGCGTTCTCGTACTTGACCATCTTCTCAGACTTGTCTGTGATTGTCTCGTAGATTTGTTGGAGCGTCTCTTCGGCTGCAAGGAGGTTGTGACCGTCGAGGAACTCCCGCCCTTCCGTAGTGAGGCCGTAGAATTTCCACGGGTACCCTTGTCGACGTTCGTCGGCGTCGAGGGCGACTTCGTTGACCATACCAGCGTCGATCAGTTTCTGGATGTGTTTGTAGACGGTGGCGTCGCTGACGCTGGGATTGAGCTCCTCAAGTTCGTACATCGATGGAAGCTGATCGGGATGTTGGAGGATGTTGTTGATGAGGGAAAATCGCGTCTGCTGGGTGACGAAGTGGACGAGTTCACGCGACTCCATCTCTTCAGCAGTCCCAAGTTCGGTGCTCATACCGTACAGTACACGACGTGGCGACAAGTAGTTTACTCTCGAGTAAATCACGCTACGACAACCCAAAGTACTTGAAAAGGTAATTTACGACATAAACTATATCTCTCTACTATGAAAACCTCACAGTATGCCTGATGAGGAGTCGCCGGTTCCTGGTGACGTTCTCAAAAGTGCCAAAGACCAGCTTGATCAGGAGGAGATATCGCTAGCTGACAATGAGGAAGTTCTCCACGCCTTGAGCGAGTTGACGCCGGCCTACGAGAACGATCGGTCGTACTTCGTCCTTGGGAACTATGATCGAGATCCGATCCGACGGCTGAACTTAGTGGTGAACTGCCTCGGGGTCAAGCCCCGAGGCTTCTTCCTGCGGCTTAGCGTAACACTCCCGCGCCACTCTCGGTCTGGTGACCTCCAACGAGTGACGGGGTCGCAGTCGGGCGGTCCACACGCCCCGATGCCTCTCGTCGCACCTGCTGGAATCCCGGCAGGATCTTGAGAAGAGGCACATTTCTCTCTTCTTTCGACATCCACTTTTTCGCGATACTGATGCCAGCACCACGATCTGCGTGGTCCTGGCACCCGCACACAACACACTTGAATCGCTTCCCACGCCGATTCGCTCGGACTCGGTGTTCGCACTCCGTTCTCGGACACTCTTGGGACGTGTACTCTGGATCAACCGCATCTGACGGGATGCCCTCCCATGCCGCTTTGTACGTGATGTACGACCGAAGCTTGGCGAACGGAAGCGAGTGTAGCCGCCGGTTCATTCGAGTCCCATACTCGATGTCTTCACGCATGTCGGTCAAGTCCTCAAAGACCATGATCGGATTTTCGAACTGACTGACCCACTCCACAACGCCGTGTGATATTTTGTGGAGTTGGTCGTGAACGTACCGCTTTTCACGGTCTTGAAGAACTGTCTCGAACGCGGTTTGTCCGTTCTGTTGCATTCGCTTCCGTATCGTGAAGAACTCGTGACGGCGTTCCTTGATCCGTGTGTAGTCGATGATCACGGAGGCAATGATATCGTCTTCGTCCAATACGGCGAGCGCAACACAGTCCTCGTTGATGTCCACGCCAACAACGGTCTGAGCGTCCTCTTTGGGAGCTACGTCAGCAGTTGTCCGCGTGACGTTCACGTGTAGTTCGTGGCCGCCGTCTACGGGAACGACTTCTGCGGTACCGACACGCCATTCGTCATCTTCATCTTGAAGTGCGGTTTGGAGTTGTTCCACGTGATCGGGACTGCCCGTGAGAACGCCGCGAACGTGGTTGTGTTTGAGTGCACTAACTCTGAAGTGGATGTCGTTGGTGTCCCCGTCAAGAGATAGGTCGTATCCCTCTCCGTGATTCATCCGAATGGGGAATGGTTCGCGAACGTTGTTGTTGGGGCGTCCGTAGTTGTGATCCTCGTCGCCGTAGTATTCTCGGAGTGCGGTGGTCGCTTTGGCGACGAGTCGTTGAGTGGTGTTTTGGACGTGGTCGCTGCGGTCAACGACGGCGTCTTCGATGTCGTCCCAATCCCAGCCTTCCTTGTCGAGACGGAAGATCTCGTTGACGACTCGTCGGGATTCGAGTGTGCCGTCTGTTAGGAGGGATGGATCGCCCTCTCGAATGTCGAGCTGGAAATCGAGAGTGTGGGTGAGTCCATCCGCTTCCATGGTCAATTATACGAGATGTTGTCTTCTAAAGCTACCGGCTTCTGTTGTTTGTGTAGTGTTTGTCGGCATTCACCCTCGGGGTCAAGCCCCGAGGCACTCTGCCTCGAACTCTGTAGACCGTCTCAACCGTCGCACCGATGCGTACGCGTTCCGAATGGTCGATATCCGTGGAGAATGGGACAACAGCATCCAAAAATTCTGTCTGATTGCGGATATCGTGACGCATCTCGTCGGTGTCGCCGAGAAGGAGCCAAGTGACTTCCTCGTCGAACAGGGATTGCTCGTCGGGACGACTGAGTACTTCTCAAAAAGTCATGTTCTCAAGCGGACGTACGAGGATGAGGAGCATCCGTTTGGCTGGATGCAAGACGGTGTCTTCGAACTATTTGACCAGGAGGAACGGCTCTATTGCTGGCGGACCGAGGAGGATCTCGTTGAGGTGGCGAGCAAACTACCTTGATGTTCTCGACGCCGTCAAGGATGTCATCGAGATGATCCAAAGCCGCTGTCATACGGTGACGAGCTCGTCACGGACACGAGTCTCAATCCGTGGCTTCAACGAGTCTTTCGTCACGAGGTTGACCTCAATACCAAACTCCTCCGCCAGTTCGTTTTCCAATCGAACGAGATCGAATAACGTTACTGGCTTGTCGAACGCGACAAGTATATCGAGATCACTATCAGATTCTTGTTCACCACGGGCATACGATCCGAAGATACCCAACTCGCTGATCGGATACTCCTGCTCAAGTTTCGGCGTCAACGACCCCACCCTACTTCACTCGGTCTAGCGACCTCGTTCGTTGAGGGTGGGGCTTGTCAGTGATCTCGGCCTCTAACCCATAGAGGTGAGGGCTGTATGCCCTAACTCGGCGTCCGCGATCCTGACTTCAGAGCGTATTGACTGACACTCCTCCCACAGGGCGGCTGATGGCCCCGCCGGAGATACAGTTCTGCCACGTTCTTCGCTGCGTTGTAATCGGCGTGATTCTGTTTCCCGCAGTGACGGCACTCGAAGGCTTCGCTGTGGCGGTTCTTACCATGGACGAACCCGCACTCGTTGCACCGCTTGGATGTGTTTCGTGGGTCGATTGTATCCACGAACAACCCCTCGTACTCGGCTTTATACTCAACGAAATCCTTGAGCTTCCGGAAGGCCCACTCCGAGTGCCATTGCGCGAACGGCAAGTCGTCACGGATGTCACTGAGGTCTTCGAGGATGATCCCAGCGCAGTCGTGGGCGAGGGCTTCTTCGACAATCCCATTCGCTACACTGTGGAGGACGTGCTTTACGTACCGCTGTTCGCGGCCCGATAGCTGCTCAATCGTGCGATGGGCCGACTGCGTGCCTGTCCCCTGTAGTTCACCACGGACACGCTCACACTCGCGGCGATAGTGGTTCAGCTCACCAGCACCGAAGAATCGTGCCGTACTGGTGACGGCGATCTGGTTGACGCCAAAGTCAACACCCAGTACCGCTCCGTACTCCGTCGTTGACTCATCAGCGTCTTGTTTTGGCGTTCGATACCCGAGGTGGATGTACCACTCACCGTTACGGTAATGTAGCGTGGACTCAGTGTACTCCCACTCATCATCGGTGAGATAGTCGTACTGGTATCCATCCGGGTTCTCCGGTAGTGCGAGATCCGCGTGGACCCTGGAGTGGTCGCCTAGCGTCGTGAGCGTAATCTTCCCTTGGTCGGGAAAGACGGTGAGTGTTCGCCGGTCAAAGACCATCGACCGGCTGGTGAACTGCGGTTGTGTGGCCGTCTTATCCTGTTTTCGGCGTTCGATGCAGGACTTAATCACCCCAGCAACCTCATGACAGGCGAGCGTAGCGTGTTGGTCGCCCAGCTCGGTTTCCTTCTTGATCGTTTCCTTAGCGTGATTTCTGACATCGGACTTGGTGTGGCAGGTTTCCCATGCGAGGTCGCTGCCAATATTGCAGCCGTCGCGCCACTCGTCAATGGTATCGAGTAGCAGTTGCGCATCCTCGGCTGAACGAAGCTCAAGCCGGGTAATGAGCGTGCGACGGTGGTACTTGTCGTCCGACGCCATATATTCAATAAAGTGCTAACAGTATCTATATTCTGTGGTGTCGGCTCCTCCCCTCCCTACTCGCTCCCCTTCGGTCGCTCCTTGAGGAAGGGGACTCCGCCTTGTGATTAGTTGATCACGACGATGTATACGCCGCACTACAAGACCTCGAACGCTATCGGGACTTCCTACACGACGTACAGGCGTATCTCAACGAGATCGATGCGCTGTAGCTGATGAGCTATTTTGCGACCCAATTGGCGAGTTCGGGAAAACACTCGAGACAGTATTCCACCACCATCCCACGCTCGATTACGTCCGAGACAGTCTGGGCATCACGCTGTAGTTGGTCTCGCGGATCCTCGTCGGTCTCGTCGAACACATCGAATCCCAACTCACGCTCGTAGCCACAGGGAGGATTTTCGGCTCGGTGGACGATCGACGGTCCTGACTTTTGTGCCGCAGTATACTGACTATCGATCTCTACCGGTGTCGAAAGGATTTCTTCACCAACAGAGTCACGTATGGCCGGTAGTTGGTCGGGCTGAATTTCACGAAGCTCCGAGACGTGATCCATCGCGGGCTCGAACCCCATCGCGTCATCGAACGATCCATAGTCACACCGCCGCACGGGCATATACGAGAGCCGAAGACGATCCGCCGCAGATCCGACTTGTTGGCGAATGGCGCGTGCCCGATACAGCATCGACGTGTACGTCTCGTGGACAGAGTCGACATTCCAGGACGCGCTCATATCGCGCCGTATCTGGACGAGAAACACCGCACCTTCGACACCGGACTCGGTCAACAGCCCACCGTCCCCTCGTTCTTTCGACAGGCGCATTTCTGTCGCGTACGCTGGGAAACACTCAGAACACGGAGACAGGTCTCGGTTAAGCGCTTCCTCGTGTGTTAGATAGAGGTATCGTGACTCCGTCGAGACATCAGAGTGCTGTGCTGTCGTCACTCGTACCCCGGATTCGGTGACGAGTTCGCCCGTCTCCACGGCTGGCGGATCCCCGTCTGTTATCCGAGTAGCATTGTGGAACCCATGGAACGTGTCCAACTTAGGAGATCCATCGTCATCGTACCTGTGCCACCACTCAACGGCTACAGGGTCATCCGGTGCGGGCGTGTCCTCATTTAATGGGGGTAATTCAGCCGGTTCAGGGGTGTTGTATGTCATTATTGTGGGCCTCGTTCGCGGGAATTGTAAACCAGCGCGGATCGATGATTCGCAGCTGTTCGCGCTCCCCAGCTAGGTGGCATACGCTCGGTCTACTTGTTGCGTGAGATCTCGACGAGCTGGCCGTCAGTGAATTTCGCGTCGAGACTGACGTAGTCACCATCGATAGATCGGTGGAATTCGAATGTGCCGTGATATGCCGTATCCGACCACCCGTGGTGGATCTTCCGCATACTTCCCCGGCCCGTTCGATCTCGGTGTCAAATCCATCTGTCTCCTCGTTGTACCCGGGACGTTCTTCCTCAGGGACGTGCTCATACTCGGTGTCCTGCTTCAACAACCGCCCCGCTGACGTGACCTTGTAGTTCTCCAGCATCGGCTGGTGACGTGTGAGCGATTTCGTCTGCCACGTGATCTCGAATGGATCGGCACCGATATCTGGGAATGCTACATCCAGGCCGTCTTCGAACGTTAATCGATCGAATAATCCCATTAGCACACTTCAGAGAACCTAGCGGTCAGTTCCACATTCAACCTGTACTCTGCGATGCGAAATTGTCGAAGCGACATGGTGTACCCGACGGGGATGTCCCACTTTGTTGTACCCGCTACAAATAAACAAGACGAATGCCCCGGGGCGCGATCTCAAGACGATTCACAGCGCTGTCGGATTCGGTGCTCCAGTTCAGTTTGTATCTCCCGATTGGGATGTAGGAGTTGGCAGTTCAGGCTCCTGTGAGATATGACGAGACGACGAGACACATCCACACGGAGTGTGGATCTCGATAGGCTGTACCATGCGGATTCAACTAGACAGGACGGAGACTCCCCCGAGTACGTTTTCGGGTTTGAGGTTCGGTTCACGATCCAGCGAGGGCCACGCCGTCGCTTCCGGTTCGAACCCAGACAGAGCGGGCCTGGTTGGTGGCGCTTCGAAAACGAGTGGGTCGGCTGTCGCTGGCGGCCAGTCGGCCGTGAAGTCGTTGATCACGTCGATCTCCGAGTCACACTAGCCGATCAGAGAGGTCCCCATGAGCGGTGACGGCCCATACGACGGGCCGGGCGAGGACGAAGACCTCCCGCTGTATCGCGAGACAGATCTGTTCTATCTGCTGAGCCACCACCGCAAGCGCACCGTCGTGCTCACGCTCGCCGTAGCGCCGTGGAGTCGCGTCCACCTGCGGCAACTCGCAGAGATGCTTACGCTCCTGGAAGCGGATGCGGAACACCAAACGCTCTCGACAGCGCAAGTACGGACGGTCAGAACGAACCTCAAGCGGTCACATCTCCCACCGCTCATCCGAACTAGCGTTATCGCCTGGGACGACGAGCAGGCGGACGTCATCGTCCCTGGTCCGGCGTTCGCGAGCGCCCTCCACACGCACACAACGGCTGGGCATTCGCTGGCACGCTCGCCAGACGATTTATGACCAATCCTGACAACCAACATGTATGAGTGGTATCGAGCTTCGAGATGAGACGCTCTCTGTCGACCGTGCACTGAACCAACTTGATGAGCTGGCTATCGCGTTTTCAGATATCCTTGATCAGGTCGGAATTGAGCACGTCTACATTGCGGGATACGTCTCGATTCTTGCTGGCCGAGCACGCTCAACCGAAGATGTCGATGTACTGATCGAGCCGATTGATGAGGCGACAGCAGACACTCTCACAACACATCTTGAGGCGGAGAACTTCTGGGGACCAGCAATGCCGCTGTCATCACTGTACAGTATGCTTGAGAACGGCGATCCAGTCTGGGTTGCGCCAACGGATCAAATCACCCCGCATCTCGAAGTGAAAACGGTCCGCGATGAGTTCGATCAGGCATCGCTTTCGCAGGCGATCACCGCACAGATCGGGTCCACATCGATTCCAATCGGGCCACTCGAACTCCAAATCGCGTACAAACTACATCTCGGCGCACAGAAAGACATTGAAGACGCCGTCCACCTGTATACCCTCTTCGAGGAAACACTTAGTGCGGCCCGCCTCGAACGATGGGCACAGCGACTCGACGTTGAGGCCGAATATGAGCGACTCACTCAAGCCTGACACTCTCGACGCGAAACACGATGGTGACTGGCAGCAGCGCATCACCGCGATCAAACGCTGGGTGGCGTATATCAACGCAGAGCCACCGGAAACGTGGGGGCCACAGCAGAACGCAGTGGTCAATGGACAGCTCACTGCTGCCCAACACGTCGCAACCTCAGCAGCCCATCAACAACACGTGACAGCAGTTGCCCAAGAGATTCGTGATCTTCAGGAGAGCGACACCGAGACATCGACCGTACGAGACGATCACGACTGATCAAGCGACCGATCAGGTGACACGAGTCGCTCGTGACGACCAACGTTATCCTCCCCGGCCGGAATAACGTCCTCTCAAGAACGATGTGGTAGCCTGCGTCATCAAGGCAGACCCTGATCCCATCCGATTCGTTGGATCGACTCAAGACCCGGAACCTCGGCAAGTCGGTCTCTGATCTCCGCTTGAGTCATTGTCGTCGTCCAACGAACTGCGACTCCAACGGTAATGACCGTGGCCGACAGTTTTGGCTCGATACTGTGGAGTTCGTCTATCAGTACGTCATCGACAGCTGCCGTCTGTGAGAGACGGTCTTCGGCGTCGGTAACGAGATCACCGTCTGCGCCACAGGGGATACGGATCGTCACGACGGCAGTTGTCGTCGAAGCTGTGTCGTTGGTATTGGTTACAGCCATTCTATCATCTCCGTAGAGGAGCACCGCATGGGCTAATTGGTCCAGAGCTGTGCTCCGAGTGCGCGAGGGACGATTCGAACGCCCGTCTCGGTCGTGGCAGGACCGCGTGGTACCGAACGCCACCACTCGCGCATGGTGAAAAATGAGAGAACCAGACTATACAGGCTCGAACGCACCGATGCCGCCGAGAACCTGCGCCGGCTTCTCGGCGTGCTTGATGAACGTGAGCACATTTTCCGTCCAGCCAGAGATATTGTAGACGTTCTCGTAGCCTTCCGGTGTTACCAGATCACCGTAGGCGGCAAGATCGACGAGATACAACGCCGTGTCTGTAGCGACCTCCGCTCGGTAGGCATTGAACGCCGACTTGACGGTCTGGGCATCGCGCGCCGTGAACGGCGTGCTGTCCCAGATCTGCATGTCGGTAAAGACGACGATGCGCTCAACGGGCTCACCTCGCTCGCGGAGGTAATCGATTGCCTTCCAGCCGTTCGTCGAGTTCCCGACATCCTCGTCGATGGCCAGCACAGCATCTTGGCGCTGCAGTACTGGCGTGTCGACGTGCATCGGAACGGTCTGGAAATCGTCGCCGAACCCGCCGACCTCGGCACCTTGATCGGCCAGGATCGCCCCGAATAACGCGCCGATCTCTTTCAGGCGGAGCGTGCTGTTCGTGGATAGCGCCATGTCCATCGACCCTGAGAGGTCCACGGCGACGAATGTATCTCCGAGTCCATCGGGCACCGTCTCGACAGCGACGTCGATCGCCTTTTCCAGCCACCGCTCGACCGCTGGTGCTTGGACGTCAGCATTCTGGAGCGCGGTGTACGCCTGGTAGTACCGGAACGGGTACAGCGGCGCGTACCGGACTGCGTCCAAGTCAAGGTGGTCCACGATGGTGTCCTCGTCGACGCCGGCTTCGAGCATGTTCCGGAGGTTCCGGATCGACGCGAAGATCGGCAGCGTGTACTCGTCGTCCTCGATGAGCAGTTCCCAGGCGGCTTGGGTGTTGCCGCGCTCGGAGATAACCGTCTCCCAGGTGTTCGGCGACGGCAACGGGTCGACGCCGGGATAGTCGTCGAGATCGCCGCGCATGAATCGCTCGAACAGCACCTCTTGGTCGGTGTCGACGGGCGTGGGGTGGACGCGGTTGAACACGTCGTGTAGCGTCACCTCACGCCGCGACAGTTCGTACTTGCCCAGCGTGTAGGCGTCGGCCATCGAGACGAGCGCGTCTTCGATCCCGCGTCGAAGTGGCCACGGGGCAGTCCCGCCAAAGAGTTGGTCGTGGATAGCGAGGCTGGTCGCCGTCTCGTCCATCCGCTGGATGATCGCCGGGGCCCACTCTCGGGTGAGTGATTCGGGGGAGTCGTCCTTGAATCGGTCGTCGTTGGCTGCCAGCACGAGCAAGACCTGTGGGATGTCCCGCAGGGAGAGTTCTTGGCGCGCGTACGCGGCGAGCTTCAGGACGAACTCCGGATCCTCGTCTGCCGCGGCGTCGAACCGCCGGACGACAGCAGCGAGCTGCTCGTCATCGGTTTCGTAGAACGAGCCCTCCAGCAGTTGGTTGATCGTGCGCTTGTACAGTGCGAGTCGTGGGTCGGCAGGCTCGAACGCTTCTCCACCCTCGTAGTTGGTGGTTCGCGTCGCCTCCGCGACCGTTTGTTTTGGCGTGTTGAATTCCATCCTATCACTCGGAGCCGCAACAGGCGACTCCGATACCGGTGCTGCTCACACGTGCTGCGAGCAGCGAACGTCTCCGGCACGATTCGAACGTGCGACACTCGGCTTCGAAAGCCGGTGCTCTGTCCTGGCTGAGCTACGGAGACAAAGACGTGGCCGGGAAACTGCTGGAGCCGGAACAGCGTGCTACCTTTACACCACGGTGGAACAGTGGGATTCCACCGCCGGGATTCGAACCCGGACTTCCGGCTCCTGAGGCGAAGGATGACTCCAACTCGACGGCCACGAGATGAGTGATGGCGACCGGAACACTGTCGGGGCGGGACCGGTGTCAAGAACACTCTTGTGCTCTCTTTGTCCGGGATGTTATCGATGGACGGCGCCACCGACAGGATTTGAACCTGCGAGTTCCTAGCGAAGCAACGCCCCGACTCGACGGTCGCCACGTGCAGTCGGGCAACCGGTGGTGCGACGGGCTATGACTCCCGTTGGATGTGCTTTGCGGGCGAAGAAACGCACCACCTCGACGACCACACGCTTGGGGAAAGCCGGCCGTGACAGCGTCACGGATCCGTGGCTGCCCGCTATGTCAGACACGGAAAACGCTGTCAGGGCCAGCCCCCGAGTGCTCCCGAGGGGAATCGAACCCCTGGCCTCCAGTTTGAAAAACTGGCGTCTCTCGCCAACGGAGACTCCGGGAGCGCGGTAGGGACGATATCAAGCGCTGAGGTGCGGCGGACACGCACGGATTATCGCCGGCGTTCGAAGCCCTCGAGTTGCCCGTGCGTGAACGTCACTTGATACGCGACGAGTGTCTCGAGATCCTCGAAGGAGTGTGTGAGCTTGAAGCGTCCGTGGTAGTCGTCTCGTTCGATCCAGCCGTCGTGGACTCGATTCAGACTGCCGGCCATGTAGCGGATATCTTCCTCGTCGACGTCGTCTCGGCTCGCGTATGGCCGGTCCTCGGGCGGCACGTCTTCGGTGTGCCACTCCTCTTCTAAGAGATGACCGTCCGCCGTAATCCGAAATGTGGTCATAGTCGGTCGGTCGATACCTTTCGTCTGCCAGTCGACGTCCTCGGCAGGAGTCATCCCTTTGGGGTACTCCGGTAGGTGGACGTCGTCGTAGAGTTCGACTGTATCGAATAGTCCCATCGTTGTCCTCCATTGCGGGACCAGGAGTCGAACCTGGACCTCGGGGATATGAGCCCCGTGGACTACCATTATCCTATCCCGCAGCACCACAATTCGGAACTCACTCATGGGTATCTCTCAGTTCTCCACAGCTGTCCGTCCCTCAGTCTCGTCGGCTGGAAGTGAGAGGTCTCGGACTGTTGGAGAATGCTCCAGCCCGGATTTGAACCGGGGGCTCGGCCGTGAGAGGGCCGTGAGTTTGGCCGCTACTCCACTGGAGCGGGTGGGCCTCTCCTGGAACGGGTCATCGGTCAGTGGGACGGGCAGGATTCGAACCTGCGTGTTCTCGTTACAAGTGAGATGAAGGAACTCTCACCGTCGCACCGGATCTCCGGTGAAAATTCGGCGAGAGTGTGTGAATGCCAGGCTCTTCCATCGTCCCGTAGTCTCCCCGGCACGACTCGAACGTGCGTCTCCTCCTCTACAGGGAGGCATCGTAGCCGTTAGACCACAGGGAGAAAATGTCGCCGCGAGGATTCGAACCTCGGAAGGACCTACGCCAGCGGGTCTGAGCCGCTTCTCGTTGACCACTTGAGTACGGCGACGTAACGGTGAAGCGAGAATTGTCTCCAGGCACGATGGCCGGATGCCGCCACCAGGATTCGAACCTGGGAAGGACTAACCACACGGGTCTCGACCGTGTCCGTTTGACCACTCTGGCATGGCGGCGCAATTCGAGAATCGCCGGCGACTCTGCGAATCACTTTGGCACGCAGCGGCGGGAGAGCGATTTGAACACTCGTGTCCTTGCGGACGCTGCGGTTCCAACGCAGTCCCTTGACCAAGCTAGGGAAACCCCGCCAACGGTGAGACGGAGAGTCGAACTCCGAAGCCTCCTGGCTCTCGGTTTCAAACCGAGCGCGGTCGCCTATCCGCATGTCTCACCATCTCCGTCAGAACTTGCTCCGATGAGCCCGCCTCGCGTTTCTCACCAGGACACCGGAAGACGCGCATTACTCAGCTTCTGAGCTTTACTACCGAGGCGAATGTGTTCATCAGCACCCAGTCACAGCAGGGATGGATGACGGTTACCTCGTTCCGTGGAAGTACGCGCCGTCCTCGGTGACGCAGATTCTCACACTTCCAATCGTGTCGATGGACGTTGTCTCACCGAGTGGAACGTGGCGGAACGCTTCTTCTTCGCAGTCAGGGCAGACATTCGTTGGCATCACGCCGTGTCCCGGATTCGAACCGGGAACCCGTCGCCGGGGCTGGCGTAGCAGGCCAGTGGGGTCACCATTCCCCAGTCACGGCACACTGAGCCGACGAGGATTCGAACCTCGGTCCTGTGCGCCCAAGGCACAGTTCGTCGTCCGCTGGACCATCGGCTCACGGGACTGCCGAGCGTTCGGCAGTTAGTTATCTATCTGTAGGACTGTTTCCAACTGCGCAACCGCGACCGAGTAGTCGTGGTTGCGCGTCTCATCGCGGGGGCGTACTTCGGGAGGTTCCCGGGAATACCACACCGGCTCATGTAGGTTGCAGACCCTGCTGGGCCCAGCATCGTCGGAACGATCCAGCTGATCGCACCAACGGGCTGCCTACCTCGATGGGTATCCCCACGTGGTTTGTCCACGCGTCCACGCCGACGCCGGGATTTGAACCCGGATCACGGCCGTGACAGGACCGTATGATCGCCGGATTACACCACGCCGGCATGTCGCCCCGGCCGGAATCGAACCGGCGACTTCCGGATTCAAAGTCCGGCGTCCCTCGCCAGCGGAGACTCCGGGGCTTGACGTAGCCGCAGCTAACGCTGCGGGGGGTGTGTGCTAGCGACTCCTCGTACGCTCAGCGCGTACGGAATCGCTCGTTCGTTCCATTGTCAGGAACGAACGCAGACCAAACTGCCACGAGCTTCAGTCGCCGTACTCGCGTGACGCTGTGAGCTAAGCGAGTACGAGGCGAAAGCAGGCGGCACTCCCGTGTTCCCCAGCCCCTGACGGGTAGTCCGCGTGGGAGCCAGGTTATGCGGGTGAGAGTGTCCGGAGATCGCCGGAGTGCGTCGCGCTCTCGTGTTCGATGGTGACGCAGGCTCGACGATTCTCGTCCGGTCTCTCCGCACGCTGGTCTTGTAGGTACTCGCTGAACACGCGACCCGCGGCTAAACAAGAGCAAGCACGCCGCGGTTTGAAGCGAGTATCGACCATGTTGCGGGATTCTCCGTTTACGAGGTTTGTTTTGGACGTCTGTCACAGATTATTGTGGGAACTGTATTAAAATTAGTCAGGGTGTGGTAACTATAGGCACTATTTTGACGAATCTAGTTCGCGGTCCGATCAGTCAACTACCCCACCCTACTTCGCTCACTCTGACGGGTTCGCTCGTGGAGGGTGTCGTCAGAACTCTTCGAGTTCTGGCTGCTAACCAGAAGTCTGTGACTTCTGGTGATGGGGCTTGTCCGTGAACTCGGCCTCGAACCCGTCCGGGTGGGCGGTGAATCCGTCACTCGGCGTCACTGTTCCAGACTTGAGGGCAAGCTGACTGTTTCCCGTCCGTCGAGACGACTGTTGGCCTCGACGGACGTACCGCATCCCAATGTTCTTCGCCGCATTGTAGTCCGCGTTGGCTTCCGACTCACACTTCACGCACCGGAAGCCGATCCGAGTCGTGCGATTCTCCTCAGCTGTGAATCCACACTCGGCACACCGCTGTGACGTGTACGCCGACCCGACTTGCTTCACCGAGATGCCGACCGCTTCGGCTTTGTATTCTACCTGCTCGTACAGGGTTCGGAACGCCCACTTGTGACCCCACGACGCACCCGTTCGGTTGCGGATGTCTGTCAAGTCCTCAAACGCAGTCACGAACCCGCTATCGACGGTGGGGCTGTTGTGGCTCAGCCCGAAACACAGGTCGTACTCGAAGAAATCAACCGTGGAGATACTCTTGGCGCAATTGCGCCACATATTGTGTATCCCAGCCTTTGGTTTCGACGTAGTAGCTGAGCACAGCGTCGACGTATTCTATGGGCAGGATCTTGTGAGTTGCGAGGATACAGAGCATGTGTGGTGTCGTGAAGAGTGTGTTCCGGTCGTCAAGTGCGAGATTAATGAAAAGGTAGTTGGTAGTGTTGAATTCGTCCGTGATGAAGAGTTCTGCCTCCAACTCGTTGGCCAGCCAGACACCTTCGGCCTCCTCCTGATCAAGCCCATAGTCGATCGGCTCGTCGGCCCGGTTGTCGACATCGTGTGTTGTTATATGATGGGCAGCTTGGAGGATGAGATCCGCGGCAGCAGCTAGGAGGTCATCATCTCCCGTGGCATGGGTGACCTCGCCGAGAACACTCGCTGGTACGTGGACGTCGTACCCGGTGAGGAGTGTTTTGAGTGGGTCCCCGCCAGAGGGAGCCTTCGGCCGCCCGTCAACGACCGGCGTGGCGAGATTCAACAGTACATTCGTATCGACGACGGCAACGGCGTGCTCCGACATTATCAGGCACGCGACTCGTCATCAGAATCAGCCGAATTTGAATCCGTCCATTCGGAAATCTCGCCGTCGTAGAAGGCATCGTCACTCGGGAGCCCATCCTCGAGTGTGGGTATAGCGGGCGTCCGATCGATCGACTCTCGGAGGAGTTTCAATCGCAGTGCCTCCTCACGGCCCAGAATTGCTTCGACGGTGTCGTAATCGACCCGGCCGTCGTAGTAGGCGTCGCTCAGCCGTCGCTGGAACTCCTCGTCGTTTACAAGCTCTTCGAGTTCGTCTTCAAGTGCGTCGATGATGAGACGGGTACGAGAGATGTCGAGGATTTCAATCGCGCTATCGGCGCGCTCAACGAGGGACTTCGGGGCGTTAAAATCGACGCGTGTTTTTTCCTCAGCCATCACACTATGTGTAGAATCTACACACACATAGTTTCTTTGCCGTTCAATCGAGTGGATCATTCGTTGACCACTCAACGCCCTCCCACGTTCGAACGGTGTCGCCAACGACCGTCCGAAACTCATCGACCGGCGTGGTACGGACACTGGAGGGCATCGGACCATAATCGTCCCACTCCGCAGTGTAGCGGACGACTCTCGATCGAAGACGGCCGTCCGCCGAGTCCGGATCGTACGTTTCGAAGATGTGGTGGACACCGAGCACGAGTACTTCTCCGAGTTCGTCGTGGCGGTAGATTGTATTTTCAGTGAGATTCATACGCGTTCGACGTGCTTATTCAATCTCTGCGTCCGGGCGATCGATACCGGCTTCCAAGTCGGCGAGATCGCGTTCGAGCCGATCGATGTGCGTTTCGAGGTCTTCGACGCTCATCAGAGCGAGACGGAGGAACGCGTCGTCCCGCTCCGGCATCAACGGAAGCTGACTCGTCGATGCCGGCAGGTCGTCCGACTGTCGTGCGCGTTTGCGGACAAGTTTTTCACGAGCGCTGCGCAGTTCTCGACGGATGAGTTCATCGTCGTCCATGGGTTGGCACACACCGGAGTACAGCCCGCTACGGCCCCGGAAGGGCGGTCGCACGGACCGTCTCACCGAGTGTGTGGCTTTCCGACCAACGTTCGGAGATTCATGATAGCGTGTGCCGAGACCTATGACAAATACTTTTTGTAGAGTACATAAGTTCCAGTACAGCATCAACTCCATCGGCGCCAGTCACACACTACAAGTCGTGTGGACAGTGCGACCAGCCGACTCGGAAAGGCAGAATCCTTATGATTGCCTGACCAGAATCCTCGAATCATGCAAGCAGTCGTACTCGCGGCCGGCAAGGGCACGCGCCTCCGCCCGCTCACGGACGACAAACCGAAGGGGATGGTCGAGGTCGACGGCAAACCCCTCATCACCCACTGCTTCGATCAGCTGATCGAGCTCGGCGCCGACGAGCTCATCGTCGTCGTCGGCTACATGAAGGAGGTAATCATCGACCACTACGGCGACGCCTACGAGGGCGTCCCGATCACCTACACGCACCAGCGCGAGCAGAAGGGACTCGCCCACGCGCTCCTCACGGTCGAGGAACACGTCGACGACGACTTCATGCTCATCCTCGGCGACAACATCTTCCAGGCGAACCTCAAGGACGTCGTCCGTCGCCAGCGCGAGGAGCGCGCGGACGCCGCCTTCCTCGTCGAGGAGGTCCCCTGGAAGGAGGCCTCCCGCTACGGCGTCTGCGACACCAACCAGTACGGCGAGATCACGGACGTCGTCGAGAAGCCCGAGGACCCGCCGAGCAACCTCGTGATGACCGGCTTCTACACGTTCACGCCCGCGATCTTCCACGCCTGCCACCTCGTCCAGCCCTCGAACCGCGACGAGTACGAGATCAGCGACGCCGTGGATCTGCTCATCCAGTCGGGCCGCACCATCGACGCCATCGGCCTCGACGGCTGGCGCATCGACGTGGGCTACCCCGAGGACCGCGACGAGGCCGAGCGCCGGCTCCAGGGCGACGACGCCGACGCGGACGGTGACGAGGCGGACGCGGACGCAGTCGTCGAGTCCGACGCGTAGGGCGACGAGAACGAGAGCTATCGCGACGCCATTAACGCGGTCTTTGTTGCCATCCGCTGGAGAATCTCACGGAGCATAGCCGTAGGATCGGGACAGTTCCCGTACTACAGTTCTCCCGTGTAGTCGGGAATGACGTTGTTGAAGAGGTCCTCACAGCACTCCCAGAGGAGTTTCGGAGGAGACGCCGCTTCGAACACGACCGCTTCATACGCCGGAGTTTCCATCGAAGCTGTCTGGTACTGGAAATGCGCTGCGCCGAGGTCGTCGTGGTCGTCGTCTTGATGCCAGCCGCAGTGGAACTCCGCGTTCGGATCGGCGTAGTCGATCCTGAACTCGTCATGGGGCGGCGTGAGCTTCCAGTGGACCTCGAGCTGCGGTGACTCGGAGCCGGTCGGCGGGACGACCCGCTGTGAGTCGATCGCAGCGGCGAGGTACCGCTTCTGGATCGCGTCCGGTTCGAAGCGGACGGAGGTGACCTCCGCTTGTCGCTCCAAGACGTCCTTGAGCGTCCGGTAGAGGGCCGGATTTTCCGCACCGCGGTTCATGCGGACGCGGAGCGGCGTTCACCGGGGAAGCGGTCGTAGAGGCGGAGTGCGTCTTCGACGAGACGCCGGCGCGTCTCGAGGTGATCCCACTCGCGGGCCGCTTGTCGACGATTGCGTTCGTCTGTGACGTCGTCTGTCCGGCCGAGGCTCGCACGGAGCTGATTGGCCGTTTCGACGTCGTATTTCGTCTTCCACGTGCGGATCTGCTCGTTTATGTCTTCGAGGCTCGCAGCGAGTTCGTCGGGCGAGTGTTCCTCGTAGAGTTCGCGCATCTCGGCGAGATACTGACCCACCGGATCCGGCTCGTACGTCGTCTGCTGACCGCGCGTGTCCGATCGCAGTGTACCGTCGTCGACCAGTCGTGTGAGGTACTTCGTCGCCGTCTCGTGGGCGACCTCGGCTTCTTCGGCTATCCAATTGGCTGTTCGGGGTTTCCCGACCGTGAGGGCGACCGCTTCGACGCGATCGGCCGCCGACAGACCGTTAGTCCAGCTCCGGTCCGGTTCGTCGCTCATGACCGCTGATATAGTCCCTACGTAGAAATAATTTGAGGTAGTTCAAATTAAATGTGATACACGGCGGCTCTCGGTCCACCGCGTCTGTCCTCGAACCGCGACGAGTACGAGGTCGGCGACGCCGTGAATCTGCTCATCCAGTCGGGTCACATCATCGACGCCGTCGGCCTCAACGGCTGGCGCGTCGACGTCGGCTACCCCGAGGACCGCGACGAGGCCGAGCGCCGGCTCCGGGGCGACGACGCCGACGCGGACGGTGACGACGCTGACGCCGACGCGGTCGTCGAGTCCGACGCGTAGGGCGCCGAGGACGAGCGGTATCGTGAAAGCGCTACGAAAGTCTCTCGTTCACGGTGCTGCTGTGCCGACGTTCCCGTTCGAACTCGCGAAGGGGATATCTATCTCGAGACCGTCGTAAGCCAGCAGCGGCTTCTTCGCTTGTCCTGTGCCGCCGCCTTCGAACTCGATGACGCCGATATCTTCGAGTTCGGAGAGATTGTGGTGTACTTGCTTGTAGTCTCGATCCACCAGGCCCGCAGTTTCACGAATGCTTTCGGGTTCGTGTTCGAAGATTGCCTCCAGTAGCTCCAAGTTCTTCGGACTAAGGAGGCGGTTGAGTTCAGCGTACGAGCCGAAGTTGAGTACTGGCTGAGCGTCGTCGAGGTCTTCATCCTCTTGGGCGGCCTTGATACGGCTGCGCGTACGCTGGTCGAGGCGATCGCGTTTGCCGACGGTGATTTTGAGCGTGGGCATGGTGTGTCTCTCTTGGAAGCGTCCTACTCCGGCCAGTCCCACGAAACGGGGGTCAGCTCTTCGACGTCCCGCTTGAAGCGGTCATACAGGGCCAGCATTCCCGGAAACGGAATGGTTTCGTCATCATCTCTTGTGTGGCGTTCGTGACCCTTCGTCCGTTCGTGGGCGTTATCGTAGCGAAGGATGGTGTCGCCGCCAACCTCTCCGAGGTGTAGGCCGTAGTCCCATCCACTCGGGTATTTTGCCGCCTCCGTCTGCCGGATGGTCACATCAACGACGTAGCCATCTTCGACATCCTTCCAATCTTCGATGGTGGTGTAGGACGCCATCCGTCACCCTATGTTGTCATCTCCATAGAAATAAAGGTGTGGACGAAAGAACATAGGTTTGGAGATAGAAGCCGAACATATCCGAGAGAGGTTCAAGAGAGGGCTGGGTTTCCGCTCCGATACTCATGCGGACGCGGAGCGTCGTTCGCCGGGGAAGCGGTCGTGGAGGCGGAGTACGTCTTCGACGAGGCGCCGGCGCGTCTCGAGGTGGTCCCACTCACGGGCCGCTTGTCGACGGTCGCGTTCATCTGTGAGGTCTTCTGTCCGGCTGAGGCTCGCACGGAGTTGGTTGGCTGTTTCGACGTCGACTACCCCGAGGACCGCGACAAAGCCAAGTGGAGCCTCGCCGGCGACGAGATCGCAGAATCCGACACCAGCATCGAGGATGTCGACGAGCCCGACGCGGTGCCAAACCCTAAAACGCCCGTCCCCGAACCCCCATCTAATGCGCGTGAGCATCGTCGGCAGCGGCTACGTGGGGACGACCGTCGCGGCCTGCTTCGCCGACATGGGCCACGAGGTGGTGAACGTCGACATCGACGAGGAGATCGTCGCGGCGATCAACGACGGCCGCGCGCCGATCCACGAACCGGGTCTCGACGACCTCCTCGCGGAACACGGCGGCGGCACGCTCACGGCGACGACCGACTACGCCGCCGTCCGCGACACCGACCTCACGTTCCTCGCGCTGCCGACCCCCGCGAACGACGACGGGAGCATCGACACGTCGATCATCGAGGCGGGCGCCGAGGCGCTCGGCGACGCCCTCCGGACGAAGGACGGCGACCACGTCGTCGTGACGAAAAGCACCGTCGTCCCGACGACCACCGGGGAGACACTCGCCCCGATCCTCGTCGAAGCCTCGGGGAAGGAGTTCGGCGACGACCTCCATGTGGCGATGAACCCAGAGTTCCTCCGCGAGGGGACGGCCGTCGCGGACTTCCAGTCGCCCGACAAGGTCGTGTTCGGCACGCGGCCCGACGACGCGGTCGCGCTCGACGCCCTTCGTGGGGTGTTCGAACCGCTCCTCGACGCCACCGACGCCGCGGTCGTCGAGACGGGGATCGCCGAGGCCGAGATGATCAAGTACGCCAACAACGCGTTCCTCGCGAGCAAGGTCAGCCTCATCAACGACATCGGGAACGTCTGCAAGCAGTTCGGCGTCGACGCCTACGAGGTGGCCGACGCGGTCGGCCTCGACGACCGCATCGGCGAGCGCTTCCTCCGCTCCGGCTTAGGGTGGGGGGGAAGTTGTCTGACGGGCGATCAGCGTGTTCTAGCGAAAGACGAGACAGGTACGAGACATCTCACGCTCGGCGAGTTCTTCGACGAGTACGTTTCCGACGGGACCGTCGACGACGTTTCGGTACTCAGTCGGTCGGAACAGGGCGAGTTCGCGTTCAAGCCCGTCAAGGTGGCGACGCGCCGCCGATACGACGGTCCGCTACACACGATCCGGACGAAAATGAACAAACGGGTGACCGTCACGCACGACCATCCGATGATTACGCTAAAGGGGAACGATACCGCGGTCAAGCCGGCTGCGGAGCTCGAAGCGGGAGATTCCGTGCCGGTGTTGGCCGATCTCCCGAGCGATCCCGTTTCGGAGTTTGACCTCATCGAGATCGTTGCCGAGTCGCCCGACTTCGAGAACGATCGGGTGTATCTGAAACCGTCGACGCCGTTGGAGGCGAACAAAGACGAGGTGTACGAGGTGCTTCGCGCGTACAACCGTCAGTTCGACTATCACAAGCTCTCCGATCTCGTTCGAGATAACTACCTGCCGCTCGACGTGTTCCTCACCTACGAGGAGGAGTTACCGGTCGACAGGGAAGACCTGTCTCTCTACACGACGCGGGACGGTGGGCAGACGTACGTGCCAGCCATACTCCGCGCAGACGAGCAGTTCTGGCGGTTCATCGGGTACTATCTCAGTGAGGGCCACATCAACGACGACACCTCTGGACACGGGTCGACCACCAGAAGACGGATTCAGTTGAGTTTCCATCCAAGCGATGAACCGGAGTACGTCAGCGATGTTGAGTCGTACTACGAGGATCTGGGGATTCGGTATCAAACAAGGCAACAGGAGACTACGACGGCGATCAGCGTCTCCAGCCGGGTTTTCGCCGCGTTCCTCGAGTGGCTCGGCTGTGGTACCGGCTCCTACTCCGCGGCGATCCCCGACGACGCGTTCCAAGCGACGGCCGACGAACGCGTGGCGTTGCTTTCGGGACTGTTCCGCGGTGACGGGCATATCGAGTACACCAATCACTCGAACGCCGTTGTCTACGACTATGGCTCCGTTAGCGAGGAGTTGATCGACGGGATGACTCTGCTACTCCACAGTCTCGGCATCGTCCCGAGCTACAAGACCTCGCAGTCGGAGAAGTCGACGCGGCCGGCCCACTTCCTGCGTGTGAGTTCGAAACGCCAGATCGCGGCGCTGAAGGAGCTGTTCCTGCCCGAAGAGCAAGACCGGATCGACGATCGGCTCGACGCGTATGATCGGGACATCGCACCGACGGGGCACACGGCGGACGGCGGATTTACCTCAGTTCCGGTTCGCGATGTCACCGTCGAGGAGACGACGACGGACGTTTACTCGCTGGAAGTCGCCGAGGACCATACGTTCGTGACGACCGACGGACTAGTCGTTCACAACTGCTTCCCGAAGGACACGAATGCTATAATTGCGGCCGCGAAGGATACCGGCTACGACCCCGAGTTGCTCGAGGCGGCCGTGCGCGTGAACGACGGGCAGCCGGATCGGCTGCTCGCGCTGCTCGACGACCACGTCGACGTGCGCGGCGAGCGCGTCGCCGTCCTCGGGCTCTCGTTTAAGTCGGGCACCGACGACGTCCGGAACTCCCGAGCGATCCCCGTCATCAAGGGGCTACAAGCGCGCGGTGCGACCGTGGTCGCGTACGATCCGGTGGCGACGGAGAACATGCGCGCGCACTTCCCGGACGTGGAGTACGCCGACTCGGCGGCGGCCGCGCTCGACGGCGCGAGCGCGTGCGTCGTCTGTACCGACTGGGACGAGTTCGCCGCGCTCGACGCGGAGTTCGACGCGATGGACGCCCCGATCGTCGTCGACGGCCGGCGGATCATCGAACGGCGCGACGGACTCACCTACGAGGGACTCACCTGGTAGCGATCACTCGGACCGACGACGCCATAGGCCGCTCGCGACGAGGAGCGCCCCGACGCCGCCAGCGGCGAGCGACCCGGCCAAGAGGGGATAGCCGATATCGATGACGACGCGGACGAGGTAGATCGACCCCTCGTACCCGACGAAGTAGTGGTTCGTCACGTCGTTGCGGTACGCGAACCGAGTACCCTCATCCGACGGCCCGCGGTCCGAGTAGATGCGGTCTGCCGAGTTGACCGCCCCCCTGACTGCGGCCTGTTCTTCCGGAGACAGGGCCGCGAACTCGATCGGCTCGATCTCGCTCGGCGAGTACGCGTCGAGCGACGCCGCCATCGCCTCCTCGGTGGGTGCCTGCGCATCGATCGACGTCTCGTAGGCGGGTAGCCCGAGGTACGCGCCGCCAAGACACGCGAGTAGGCAGCAACAGCCGAGCGCGACGCGGAGGGAGACTCGCGTTCGGTTGAACTGGACCATGCTCACTGGACCGGCGCCTCGATCTCGCCAACCCGCCGCATCCGATAGAACCGAACCCTGCGCGTCAGTACGCGCCAGCACACGGCCGCGACGGCGGCCCCGACCGCGTTGGTGAGCAGGTCGCCGAAGTCGGCCGTGCGCGCGTCGAGCGTCGACTGGAGCAGCTCGATACTCCCGCCGTAGCCGACGGCGAGCAGGAACACGACGCCCAACACGGTTCGGTCGCGCCACGGCGAGTCCTGAAACGCGTACGCGAGCGTCACCGCGAGTCCGGCGTACGCCAGCCCGTGGAGCCACGTGCCGTACGGGAACACGCCGAGGGGACCGGTCCGTATCACGCCGCTTCCTGGCGGCGTGAACACCGAGTAGTAGAGGATCGTCGACGCGACCGCGACGACGCCGGCGAGGCGGAGCCACCGCGGCACGAGCGGGAGTCGGAGCCGACTCATCGTACCACGCTCCTCTGTGGGCGCCGGCAAAAGGGTACGGATCCGCGCAGTTGAGCGCACGCCGAACGAATACGCTTTTTACGCGCGCGCCGGTCGTCGTTGGTAATGCCGCGCTCGGAGGGACCTCCATGGAGTTGATCGACGACGAGGGACGGCTGTTCGGCCGCGTTAACGTCATCGACGCGCTCGTCGTGCTGCTGATCGCCGCCGTCGTCGTCGCAGGCGCCGCGTTCGTGCTCACCGACGACCCAGCGCCGCCACCGGAGACGGACACCACGTACGCGACGCTCGACGTTGGCACCGTCTCGCCGTACGTTGTCGACGCTATCGAGGAGGGTGATGCCTACGACTCCGATAGCACATCAACACTCCGGATAACAGACGTTCATCTCACGCCACAGGACGGTCAGACTCGCGTCGTCCTCCGCGTAGCGCTTGAAGGCGAACGCAACGAGCAAGGAAGTCTCACGTACGCAGGGGCCCCACCACGACTCGGACGGACGCTCGATATCACGACCGACCGCTATCAGGTCAACGGCCAGATTCGTGACGTCGGCGACAGCGACGCATTGGCTACCGAACAACAGCGCGTGTTGCTCTCGAGTCAAGTCGATGCGGGCACCGCGCAGGCGGTGACCCCCGGTGACGAGATTCGCCTCAGCGACCGCACCGTGGCCCGCATCAACAACGTCACCACCTACACGACCAACCGATCGACCCAACGACAGCTGTTCGTTGAAGCGACGCTCGCCGGGCACCGCCAGCAGGACCGGCTCCGGTTCGGCGGCAGTCCAGTCAGGCGAGGACAGAGCGTAACACTTCCCACAAATAAGTACACACTCGACGCGCGAATCGAACAGGTCAGCCACGATATCGACATGGACGCGACAACGACCCGGACCGTGACGCTCCGGATGGAGGAGGTTCGCGAGGACTTCGCGGACGCCATCGAACCGGGGATGGTCGAGCGGACCGGCGACACCACCGTCGCTCGCGTCACCGGCGTGGAGACGGAGCCGTCGCTCATCATCACCACCGGCGAGAACGGCAGCGTCAACGTCGTGGACCACCCGGTGAACCGCGAGGTGACGATCACCGCGGACCTCCAGCTCCGAGAGATGCCGAGCGGCCTCGCGTTCAAGGGCGACCAGATCCGGCAGGGGTCGACCGTGGCGCTCGATCTCGGCACGGTTACTGTGGAGGCGACGGTCGTCACCGTGGGGCGGTAACCACGTCCAAGTCCGCCACAGTCGCAACACACATGAGCGCCCACCCGAAGATCGATTCAGATGAGTGACGAGACGGAGGCGGGTACGCTGGCCGGAGGCGTACGGCGGGCGGCCCGCGAGTCGCGTCTCGGTCGCCTATCGCGGCGCACCGCCGACGCCGTGCGCGACTCGTACCTGTACCGCTGGCTCACCGCGGAGCCGGACCCGGATGTGATCGTGATCGATCTCCGGGAGACGTGGACGGTCGGCCCGTTCATTCGCCTCCTCGATGCGGTCCTCGACCGGCTCCTCCCCGCGCTCGACGACTCTCGCCTGGCGGCCGCGGTCCGGGCCGGCGTGCGGCAGACGTTGGCGGCGCCGGCGGTCGCCGTCGGGCTGGCGCTCCTCGCGGCGGGCCTCGCCCTCGGACTGGCGAGCGTCGCGGCCGGAACGCTCGGGACGACTCGCCTCGTCGTTGCGGGCGGCCTCGTCGCCGCCGGCGTGCTCGCCACCCGCGAGCGCCGGAGCTGGGCGGCGCTGCGCGAGACGCGTCCGGTCGAGCTCCTCGTCGCCGCGCTCGAACCCCCGGAGCCGCCGGAGGGAGCGACCGCCGACGCGAACGCGACTGAGACCGGACGGGAGCACCGCTCGACGGACGAGGACGCGAACGCGGGCGACCCCGACGGGACGGAACCGTCCGAGCCGGACTCGTCGGTCGACGGGCGGACCCGCTCCGGCCGCTAGGCCAAACGGGGTCGCTTAAGTGACTGCCCGCGCCCGATTCGGGTAGTGACCACCACGGAGCTGCTCGTTGCGATACTCGCCGGGATCGTTCAGGGGGTCGTCGAGTGGCTCCCCGTCTCGAGTCAGGGGAACCTCTCGCTCGTGCTCACGCTCGTCGGCACCGACCCCGCGGTGGCCGTCCAGCTCGCCTTATTCCTCCAGCTGGGGACGACGCTGTCGGCCGCGACGTACTACCGCGCGGAGATCGCGACCATCCTCAGGGCGATCCCCGGGTGGCGCCCCGCGACGGCGTACGACGCGGACCACGCGATCGCGACGTACGTCGTCGTGGCGTCACTTTTCACCGGGCTCGTCGGGATTCCGTTATACGTCCTCGCCGTCGACCTCGTCAGCGAACTCACGGGCGGCGTCTTCGTCGCCGCGATCGGCGTCCTCCTCGTGGTCACCGGCCTGCTCCAGCGGGCCTCGGACACGGTGAGCATGGGCGGCCGCGAGACGCCCTCGCTCGTCGACTCGGTCCTCGTCGGCGCCGCGCAGGGGTTCGCCATCCTCCCCGGCATCTCCCGGTCGGGCGTGACCGCGAGCACGCTGCTGTTCCGCAGCTACGACCCCCCGACCGCGTTTCGGCTCTCCTTTCTGCTGTCGATTCCCGCAAGCGTCGGCGCGGCCGCGCTCACCGTCACGAGCGCGGGCGGCCTGCCGGGGATCGCGCCGGTGCCCGCGGCGGTCGCGCTCGGCGTGAGCGGCGTCGTCGGCTACCTGACGATCGACGCGCTCATGCGCGTCGTCGAGCGCGTCCCCTTCGCGACGGTGTGTTTCGCCCTCGGCGCGCTCGCGATCGTCGGCGGGGGCGGGATCGCGCTGCTCGTGTGAACTGAATCACGCGACGGCAACCCGTCTACGGGTTTCCCGGCTGCGTGAACTACCCTACCCTACTCGCTCACGGCTGACGCCGCTCGCTCCTTGAGGGTAGGGCTTCCTGCTTCTACGACGCGCTTTGCAGACACCGAATGGGTGTCCGCAGGGAGCGCAGTCTCCACAGGCGTATCTTCGGGCCATCCCAGCCCTAATTCAGCAAAGCCTCTCTGCAAGACGTTCATCGCCGCATTCGCGTCACGGTCACATTCAAACCCACACGAGGGACACG
>NZ_SGUB01000018.1:0-67504 GCF_005435235.1 Halorubrum sp. GN12_10-3_MGM | reverse complement strand
AGTCGTACTCGGTGAGGAATTTGTTGAGAGCGCGTTTGTCTCCAGCTGGAAGGACTTCGCGTGAGATGCCTGCCACGGTCTTGTTGCTGGCCGCAACAAGACCGGTGGCGTAGGTTTTCGCGTGATGACGTTGAGCTGATGACAGCGATTCGAACTCGTCAAACACACGCGTACACGACAAGAAGTCCGTAATCGGCATCATCCGTCTTCACTACCGCCTACGTCATGCTCCTACTTCAACGTTCAAAGCTGAGTGACAGTATCAGTAGGGAATCTCATCGGAGCTGTAGTTCGAACTAGATAGTGGCGGAGGGGGGTGCGTCCGACAAGACGGGGAGGATGGGAGGCACCTACGCAGCGAGTTCGTTACACCGGTAGAAGCAGCGATCAGTTGGAGCCGAGAGCGGAAAGACGTGGTTCGAACTCCTCCTGAAATTCGTCCATCGCATCCACCCCCCATTCGACCAAGTGATTTCGCTGGTCTGCGGTGAGATCGGTGATGGTCCGATCAATATCTTCAGGCTGTTAGATCCGGGATGCTTGTTTCTCAGGCAACCGTTCCCACTCTAACTCGACGCCTAAATTGCTCTCAATCTCCGTTCGGTCGCGTTTCAGCGCCTCGAATATCTCCTCGTTGCGTTCCTTATCCGACGTGGAGATGTAGAGCTCAACAGAGAACTCGGGCCCCTGGTGGAACACCCAGCCGAATCGGACGCCCCCGATACCGGCACCGAACGTTAGACAGTTCCGAGGTCCGGGCTTGAGTTTGTACCAAGTCGGCCGTCGCTGCGAGTACGCCTCGACCATCTCGGCGAAGAACTGCCGGTAGCTACGCCCGAGGTCGGACAGCGACTCGGTGCTCACCTCGCGTTCCCATTCGTTGGGCTCGACAACGACTTCGAACTCGAACCCACGCTCCTCGGATCCCTCGATACTCACGACGCGGGGTTTGATCGCGAAGAACTTCGCGCCTTTCGGCCCGGTTTCGTTCAACCATTCGAGGACGCTTCGGTGTTCCGGCCGGAACTCCTCGGCGAGCCACATCGTGAACCCGGCGTTCTTTCCCGACGAGTACGTCAGAAGTTTCCCCAAGTGGTCGTGGTCCGTCCGGTTGTATTGATTCTCGATGACGACGGTCTCGCCCGTGTTCATCTCTCGTGCGACGATGTCGGCCGAAAAGTCGCCGACGGCTTCCTCAGCTCGTGCGTCCTCGATCTCTATCCCCAACTCGGACGCGAGCAGGTCGATGTTCTCTGTCAACCATTGCGTGAAGTCCCGCTCTTCGTCCTCCCACACCGAGCGGAGGTCGTGCCCGTGGATTCGCGAGACATTTTGGCCCATGGACATGCGTCTTCGGGAGTTTTGATAAAACGTTGTGGGCCGACTATTCTCGAAGCGACATTCGCTGCGGTCCGTTGCCGGACGCACCCCCCTCCCAGGGTTGCGCGGTCCTGAGACGATGAATACGAGTGTCGTATCGGGTACAGAGCGGTTCTAGGATCGTGGCTCGTTATGAGGACACTAGAACTACAGTCGAGTATCTCAGTAGTTTGCTGGACGCACCCCCCTCTGTCCCCCTTTGCCACCCAAAGCACAGTAGAGCCGAGAGAGAACCGACCACAGCTTTCAGGACGTACACCCGTATCTTAGACAGAAAGACATGTAGGACACGGGGGTTTTATGTATGACACCTGAAAACGGGAGCGTATGAAGGCGTTCGGCGACGAGGACACGATCTTCGAGGACATGGACGTCCTCAACCCCAACGAGCAGACGTATCAGCCCGAGTCGCTGCCGGAGCGCGAGGTGGAACTCGACCAGATCCACTCCGCCCTCCGTCCGGCGACGATGGGCTCGACGCCGCTCAACCTGATCGTGTACGGGCAGTCCGGGCAGGGGAAGACCGTCGGAATCCGCCTCAAGACCGACCAACTTCAGGAGTACGCCGATGATTCTGAGATGGGCCTCACTGTGGTCCACATTCGTTGTAAGGGCATGGACGGCTCCTACCACGTCCTGACACATCTCGTCAAGCGACTCCGTGAGAAGCGATTTGGGCCCGGTGAGGAGCTCCCGAGCGGTCACCAGCGGAAGACTCTCCTCAATATGGTGATCGAGAATCTGGAGAAGGTCGGCGGGACGGTCATCGTTGTCCTCGACGAGATCGATGCCATCGGTGACGACGACTACATCCTCTACGAACTCCCGCGGTCGAATCCGGATGGCGTCCGTCTCTCCCTCATTGGAATTACGAACGACCTCCAGTTCCGCGAGAACCTCGACGCTGACGTCCGGTCGAGCCTCGGTGAAGACGAGGTCCGCTTCGAGCCCTACGACGCTGATCAGCTCCGCAATATCCTCGCACGACGTGCCGCCGGTGCCCTCCGTGACACGTATTTCGAGAACAGTATCGAGGACTACCAGCATCTCCGAAGCGAGATTCTGAGCGACGACACGATCCCGCTTGCCGCGGCGTTAGGCGCACAGGACACGGGAGACGCTCGCGAGGCGATCCGCCTACTGTTCCGTGCGACTCGGTTTGCCGACGATAGGGGCGAGACGACCGTCACAGAAGAGCACGTGCGCGAGGCACGGGACTTCCTGGAGACGAAAGCCATTGAGTCGGGGATTCAGACACTCCCGAACCAGCGAATGCTCGCGCTCATGGCAGTCACGTATCACGGAATCCAAGGCGACACACCCGTGACGACGACACCGATCTACACTCAGTACAAGACCTTCTGTGAGTACGCGGACGTGAACGCGCTCTCAAACCGCCGGTTCCGTGACCGGCTCAATGATCTCGCCGATACGAACGTGCTCAACAAGCGACAGGGACGAGGTCGTGGCGACGAAAATCAGTATTCGCTGGCAGTCGATCTTGATACGGCACTCGAGAATCTCCCGAAGGAATCGGAGCGCCTCGGAGATGTCGCAACTGTTCTCCGAGAACAGGATGGTGTTACAGCCGATTAATTCCCGAATATTATCCAGCTAGGGTAACCGATAGCCCACTTAGAGAGAACGGAGAACCAATATCAGTCGATCACATCGGGTTTGAGTGAAAGTGTCTGCTTGGGAAGAGTGTGGAACCTACCGAAGCAGACAACGAGATAGAGGAAGAGCATCTTCTTAATTTTGTCGTCAACAGCCTCGATGAAGAGCTTGAGATAGACATCGACGAGAACGTCAAGGTCACGACAGAGACGTTGTACGAGGTCCTCGCCGGCGCCAGCGCCGGCGGGGCCTCGATCAATCACGTCTGCGAAACGACCGAAGGCTCGCCACACGCCAACACCGTCCGAGGACATCTCACCGAGCAGTTTGAACTTGACTCCGTTGAGGCGGTTGGCGACACGCTACTTCAACGAGATGCGCTTGAGACGCTTCCAGATCGACCGGTGGAGGCCTGTGCAGACCTCCACCTCGACCCCTACTACGGCGATGAAGACGAAACAGAAGCGCTGTACTCCTCACAAGCGAAACGGGGAACGACGACGTTTCACGCGTACGCGACGCTGTACGCGCGGGTACGCAACAAACGGTACACGCTGGCGGTGCGCCAGCTTGTCGCTGGCGACACCACCAGCGACGTCCTTGGTGAGTTTCTCGAGCTCCTCGACGGCCTTGACCTCAGCGTCAAGGCCGTCTATCTCGATCGCGGGTTCTACAACAGCACCTGTCTTGGGCTGTTGTCCACGCACAACTACGCCTACGTGATGCCGATCGTCAAGTGGGGTGAAACGATCCAAGACGAACTCAGTAGAGGCTGGAGCCGCGAGATCGAACACGAACTCGCCGGCAAGGTAACGTTCCCTGTGTTCATCGACTGCGTCTACCAACAGGGACGATACGACGAACACGGGGTGGCGCGTCACGGCTACGCCGCTGACGCGCCGTTTATCGACACGCCACGAGATGCCCGAGAACACTACAGCAAGCGCTTCGGCATCGAGTCGAGCTACCGATTAGCCAAGCAGAGCCTCGCATTCACCAGTTCTCAGGACGCTGGGCTACGGCTGGTGATGTTTGTGGTGAGCCTACTGCTCCAGAATAGCTGGCGGTATCTACACTGGCGGTACGTGGCGGCGCCCCGCCGCGGGGGGCGCCGCCTCTGGCAGTGGTCGTTCACGGAGTTTTGCGAAATGACGCTTCGCGCAGCTTGGACAGCGCTTGGTGTCCGCAGGTCCGTTCCAGCGAATCAACCGCTTGACGACCGGTTCTTCCGGTAGCTGTCCGTCGGGTCGGACAGCGGTCGTCAGTGGCGACACTGTCGCGTCGGCGGCAGTCCGCCGCCGACAGCGACGGTCCATCCCGAAAATTATGCTCACCAGCGGTTCGAAGATCCTCCACAGCTAGTTCCATCTGATTCATCGCCATCAGACGAGACTACGCGGCTGTCGATGTGATCGACTGAGACTAGCCTAGCACGACGAAACCACCAACCACCCAAAGGACTTTACTCCGACTCCGTCACGTGTATCTCACGAACCACACGAAGGCGACGGCCCCCGTCACGCTGCGTGACGAACTCAAACCCGTCACTGGGGGTTCGGCTTATATACACCCGGCCGCCGTCCTGTCAATTTACTCCGTCAGAAAACGTGACGGGCGCGACGGGATTTGAACCCGCGGCATCTTGGTCCGGAACCAAGTGCTCTGTCCGCTGAGCTACGCGCCCTCACGAGCCGGTATCCGCGGCGAGCGTTTAACGCTTCTGACTCGGATCGTCGTCCGAGGCCCGCGGGTCAGTCTGCCACTCGAACGCTTCGCCCGTAGAGTCGGCGGCGGCGCCACCGGCGGACGCGCCGCCGTCGGTTCGGGCTCGGTCGGTCGTGTCGCTCTCGCCGTCGATCGCGCCCGCGGCGTCGAACAGGCGGCCGACGAACAGCAGTCCGGGGCGGCGCTCGACGACGACTCCCTCGACCTCCTCTTCGAGCGGATCGACGCCGCCGAGGAGTCGATCGTGGTCTTCGCCACCGAGGTCTCCGCGCAGTTCGACGTCGACCGCGACGGACCGGCGCTCCTCGACCGGCTCCTCGCGGCGATCCGGGGCGGCGTCGACGTCTCCGTACTCATCTCGCCGAGCGTGTTCGACGACGCGCGCGCCGCCGTCGACGAGGACCGGGCGACGCTGACGATCGCGCAGGGGCCCTTCGAGCTACGCGTCACCGAAGACGCGTACGGGAACTTCTATCTCATCGACGGCGAGGAAGTGTGCCTAGAGGTCGCCGACCCGCTTTCGCCCGACCGGCTGTTCGGCATGCTCGACCTCCGCGACCGGGGATTCGCGGCGCGCGTGAACGAGGGCTTCGAGGCCGCGTGGGCGGACGGGGCCGTCGTCGACGAGGTGTGACGCCCGCGGATCCGGCCGCTCGGGGGGTCGTCGGAGCGCGACCTGACCACCAGTCTGGACGGCCGCACCGGGTCCGGATGGATCGGGGCGTCCGTCGATTATCAAAACCAATTTCTCCGGCGCGCAGCTTTATCACCCCGCGTCCGTACCGTCGGTAGAACCCATAGTGACCTTCCGGCCATCCGACACGTCGACGCCCGACCGCGGCGGCGACGAGGGCGACGCCTCGGCGACGGATCCCCCCGAGACCGACGACGCAGAGCGGGCGGCTCGCGCGGAAACACGACCGGAGACCGTCAGAACGTACGGCGCGCCCGCCGACCGGGAGTCGGGGACTCGCGACGGGGGGCCCCCGGACGGCGGCTCGGTCGAAGCGGACCGGTTCCTCCTCGCCGTCGCCGTGGACGGCGAGGTGTTGTTCGCCGGCCCGTCGGCGACGGACGTCGTTGGCGTCGAGCGCGACGCGCTCGTCGGGAGCGACCTCCTCGACCGCGTCCACCCGAGCGACCGCGACCCGGTGGCCGACGCGCTGTCGGCGGTCACAGCGAACCGGACGGTCACCCACCGCATCCGCCGCGCGAGCGGCGGGTACGCGTGGGTCGAGTCGATCGTCGAGGAGGAGCTCGCCCCGGAGTTCGGCGGCCGGATCGTCACGGTCCGTCGAGTCGACGTCGACCGAACCTTCCCAGAGCGCTACCGGGCCTTCCTCGAGTACGGTAGCGACCTCGTCACCGTCGTCGACGGCGACGGCCTCGTCGTCTACGAGAGCCCCTCCGTCGAGGAGGTGCTCGGCTACGAGCAGGGGTCGACCGTCGGGCGCTCCCCGCTCGGCTACGTCCACCCCGACGACCGCGAACGGGTGACGGAGCGGTTCTATCGCGCGCTCGACGAGCCGAACGCGGCGCCCACCCTGGAGTACCGCTACCGCACTGCCGACGGCGACTGGGTCTGGCTGGAGTCGCGGACGCGCTCGCTGCCGGCCGACAGCCCCGTCGGCGAACTGCTCGTCAACTCCCGCGACGTCACCGAGCGGAAGGCGCGCGAGCGGCGGCTCACCGACCGGAACGAGCGGCTCGACCGCTTCGCGAGCATCGTCTCGCACGACCTCCGGAACCCGCTGTCGGTGATCCGCGGCTCCATCGAGATGGCGCGGCTGCGCGGCGAGACGGAGCCCCTCGAACGCGGCGAGCGCGCCGTCGAACGGATCGACCAGCTCGTCTCGGAGCTGCTCACCCTCGCCCGGCAGGGGACCGGCATGGACGAGCCGACCGAGTTCGCGCTCGCGAGCGTCGCCCGCGACGCGTGGGAGACCGCCGCCGAGGGCGACGAGCGCGTAGAGCTGGTCGTCGCCGGCGACGCGCAGGTGTACGGCGACCGGGGGCGGATGCGGCAGGCCCTGGAGAACCTGTTCCGCAACGCGAGGGAGCACGGGACGCCGGGCGCGGCGGAAGCCGCGGTCGACGGTTGCGAGGACGTGCCGACAGACGGGGACGAGGAGGCGCCGGCGTCCGGCGACGACGCGCTCACCGTGCTCGTCACCGCCACCGACGAGGGGTTCCTCGTCGCGGACGACGGGGCCGGGATCGACCCCGAGGACCGCGGCTCCGTGTTCGAGTCCGGGTTCACGACCCGAGCCGACGGGACGGGGTACGGGCTCGACATCGTCCGCGAGATCGTCGAGTCCCACGGGTGGACGGTCGAACTCCGCTGCGACGCCGACGGCCCCGTCGGGCTCCCGGACGGGCGGCAGCTCCGGATCCCGGAGGGCGCGTGCTTCGAGGTGTGCGCCCCCGACCCGGCCGACACCGACCCCGAGGAGCCCTGGATCGATCGGTAGGGGGAGGACCCGGCGCGTTTATTCCTCGCGGCCGCCAATTCGGCCCGTGAGCGTCGCCGACCTGACGGTCCGGCAGGCCGAGCGCGCCGACCTCCTCGCGGTGGTCCGGATCGAGCGCGCCTGCTTCTCGGACCCGTGGCCGCACGACGCCTTCGAGCGACTGCTGGACGAGCCGGCGTTCCTCGTGGCGGAGCGTGAGGACGCGGTCGTCGGGTTCGTCGTCGCCGACCGGACGCCGAACCACGGCCGGGACATCGGCCACGTCAAGGACCTGGCCGTCCACCCCGACGCCCGCGGCGAGGGGATCGGGCGGACCCTCCTCCGGTCGGCGCTGGCGCGGCTCCGCGCGACCGGCGTCGCGGTCGTCCGCCTGGAGGTGCGCGAGGGGAACGACCCCGCCCGCTCGCTGTACGCCGACGAGGGGTTCGAACCGGTCCGGCGGGTCGGCGGCTACTACCGCGACGGCGAGGACGCGCTCGTGCTCGTCGTCGACCTCGCCGCGTGGGCCGGGCGAGCGGGGTCGGGCGGCGGCGACGGTGTAGAGTCGAGGTAACGCGCCGCACGCCTATCGGCTTGCGGCGCGGGGTTTGCCAAGGCTTAGTGTCCGGGAGGCCGACCCGATCGGTATGAGTTCGGTTCCCGAGCGGTCCGAGATCGACGCCGAGTACAAGTGGGACCTCGACGGCATCTACGCCGACGACGAGGCGTGGGAGGCCGCCTACGAGACGGTTTCCGACCGGATCGGCGAGCTGGCCGACTACGAGGGGCGCGCGACCGAGGACGCCGCAACCCTCCTCGAGCTCCTCGAACTGCGCGAGGAGATCTTCCGCGAGCTCCAGCAGGTGATGACGTACGCCCGGCTCCGGAGCGCCGAGGACACACGGAACCAGGAGTACCAGGCGATGTCGGCGAAGGCGTCGTCGCTCGGCTCCGAGGCGTCGAGCGCGATCTCGTATCTCGACCCCGAGATCCAGTCGCTGACCGAGGCGGACGTGGCGGACTTCGTCGACGACGAGCCCGGGCTCGCGGAGTACGAACACTACTTCGACGACGTGCTGCGCAAGAAGCCGCACACGCGGTCGAGCGAGGTCGAGGAGGTGCTCGCGGACCTCTCGGAGGTCACCGACGCGCCGAGCGAGATCTACTCGATGTTGACGAACGCCGACATGACCTACGGCGTCGTCGAGGACCCGGACGGCGAGGAGGTCGAGATCACGCAGGCGAACTTCACGAAGCTCCAGACCAACCCGGACCGCGAGTTCCGCGAGCGCGTCCACGAGACGTTCTACGACGAGTGGGCCGACGTGCGCAACGCGGTCGGCACGTCGCTGGAGAAGGCCGTCCGCGAACACGTCACGAGCGCCGAGATCCGCGACTACGACTCCGCGCGCGCCGCGGCGCTCGACGGTTCGAACGTCCCCGTCGAGGTGTACGACACGCTCGTCGACACCGTCGACGACAACCTCGACGTGCTTCACCGCCACGCCGACCTGAAGGCCGAGGCGCTCGGCGTCGACCGGCTACAGAGCCACGACCTCTACATGTCGCTGACGGGCGACCGGGGTCCGGACGTGGAGTACGAACAGGCCCGCGAGTGGGTGATCAAGGCGGTCGCGCCGCTGGGCGAGGAGTATCAGGAGCGACTGGCGGAGGGGCTCGACTCGCGGTGGGTCGACGTGTACGAGAACCGCGGGAAGCGCTCGGGCGCGTTCTCCTCGGGCACCTACGACACCCAGCCGTACATCATGATGAACTACCAGGACGACATCGCCTCGATGTACACGCTGGCCCACGAGCTCGGCCACTCGATGCACTCCGAGCTGGCGGGCGACGCGCAGCCGTGGCACGACGCGAGCTACGAGATATTCGTCGCGGAGATCGCGTCGACGGTCAACGAGACCCTGCTCACCCACCACCTGCTCGACACCGTCGAGGACGACGAGCTCCGCACCCACGTCCTCGACGAGTACCTCGAACGCTTCCGCTCGACCCTCTTCCGCCAGACGATGTTCGCGACGTTCGAACAGGAGATCCACGAGCGCGTGGAGGCCGGCGACGCGCTCACCCCCGACGCGTTCGACGAGATCTACGGCGACTTGAAGGGGGACTACTACGCGCCCGCCGAACTCACCGGCGGCATCGAGCGCGAGTGGCAGCGTATTCCGCACTTCTACTACGACTTCTACGTCTACCAGTACGCGACCGGCATCTCCGCCGCGGCCGCGATCGTCGAGCGCGTCCTCGACGAGGGCGACGAGGCCGCCGCCGACTACCGCGAGATGCTGCGGGCGGGCGGCTCCGACTACCCGCTCGACGTGGTCGAACTCGCCGGCATCGACATGGCCTCGCCCGACCCGATCGAGTCCGCCATCGGGATCTACGACGAGTACCTCGACGAGATCGCGGCGCTGCTCGACCTAGAGTAACGCCGACGCGCGGGAGTCGACTGATCCCTCCGACGGGCCGGCGCAGTCCGGCCCCCGAACGACCGAGCCGGCGGCCCAAAGCATATGATTCGCTCGGCCGAACCCGCCCGCCGGGAGGGACCGCAGGCTGCTCGTCGTCCCGGGTGTCCTCCTCCTGCTCGCCCTGATCGCGGACGTGAGGGTCGTCCGCTGGGAGGCGGCGCTCCGCGCGGGACCGGGGCTCGAACGACACCGGACCGTGAACGCGACCGGCCTCCCCGCGAGGTGCGCAGAGGCCGCCGTCGCCCTCGCCGACGGCGACGACGTCTCGATGCGGGGGTATCGGATCGCTCCCGGCTCCCTCGATCTCGTCGTCGAACCCACCTCCGCCTCCGGTCGGTGGGCGCTCGGCGACGCGAACTGCGCGGACCGCCTCGCCGGAGTCGACGACCTGCGCGTCGACGGCCGCTCGTACCGGGTGCTCGGTCAGTACTTGCGCGGGCGAGTTGACCGGACCGCGCTGTTCGGGCTGGCGCGGCTCGGGAGCGGAGTCGTGGGCGTCGGACTGCTCGCGGTCGGGCTCCTCGCGACCGTCGGTCGGGACTCCGAGTGACGGCGGTGGCCGGTTCCGACCGGCCGCTCACCGGGAACCACCGCCGCTCATCCTCCAATTTTATTAGCTGTCTGAGCAGTTACCGACGGTATGGAGTGGCACGAGCGTTCGGAGGCCGGGGCGGACACGCTGCGCCGACAGGCGGTTCGAATTCCGCTCCCCGACAGGGAGGCGGAACGGGACCTCCACGAGAACATGGCCCGGATCGCGGACGCCGGCGAGCGGAAGGCCCGGCTACTCGACGATCCGGACGTCCCGCTGACGGAAGTGTACGAGGACGAACTGGACGAGATGCGACAGAGCTTCGAGTACCGCTTACAGCAGGTCGCCGGCGAGGAGTACTACGACGTCGCGACCGCGTATCTCGACGGCGAACGCGACGACTGGATCGGAGCGCTCGCCGCGTACTACTTGGAGTGTTACTACCGCTTACAGGAACGCTACACTGTCGACGAACAGATATTCTTTCTGTTGATCCTCCGATACCCGGACTGTTTCACGGTGAACCTCAGTTTCCTCGGCGGTGAGATCAGCCGAGACGCGGTTCGGTACGAGTCCTCCGCGCTCGCGGACGCGGACCTCACGGAGCGTGGTCAGGAGCAGTACTACGCGGACAGCCAGTACTCCCAACACGAGGCCGCGGAGTACCTCCGCGAGAGCGTCGGCTGTATCCGCGAGGCGTTCCCGGACCCGGACGCGACCTCGGCCGAACGGTGGCAGTACGGCGGGTTCATCCATCTCACCGGACGGCAGGGGCCGACGTTCGCGGAGCTCCTCGACTCCTGGGCTCCGGACCCGGACCGGTTCGACGAGCCGGCCGCCACGCCCGATATCGTTCCGGAGGGGCCGGAGGCAAGACGAGCGAAGCGAACGCTCCTCACCGACGCCGAAGTGTTGATCTGACGGTCGCGGACCGGTCTCGACGGTCGGCGGCAACCGGGCGGACTCGTCGCGGCCCAGCTTGCGGGGACCGGTCCGACCGTCCCGGCACCGATTTACCGCTCCCCCGCGACACGAGTAATCATGGACGAACGCGTACGCGAGCACGCCGAGGTGCTTGTCGACTGGAGCGCGCGGATCGAGGCCGGCGACGACGTGGTTGTCAGCGTCGCGGAGGACGCCCACGAGCTGGGGGTCGCGGTCGCCGAAGCCCTCGGCGAGCGGGGCGCGAACGCCACGATGATGTACGGCTCCGCGGAGCTCTCCCGCGCCTATCTGAAAGGCGTCGAGGCCGGGACCGACGGCGATGTCGAGGCGGACGACTTCGACTCGGACCCCGCGGTCGAGCGCGCGATGTTCGAGGCCGCCGACGCCTACCTCCGAGTCGGGGGCGGGCGCAACACCACCGCGGTCGCGGACGTCGACCGCCCGACCCGGCAAGCGTACGCGAAGGCGCGGCAGGGCGTCCGCGAGGCGCGGATGGACACCGACTGGGTGTCGACGGTCCACCCGACGCGGAGCCTCGCCCAGCAGGCGGGGATGGCCTACGAGGAGTACCAAGAGTTCGTCTACGACGCCGTCCTCCGCGACTGGGAGTCCCTCGCCGACGAGATGGCCGAGATGAAGTCGGTCCTCGACGCGGGCGACGAGGTCCGGATCGTCACCGAGCGTGACGGCGCTCCCGACACCGACGTGACGATGTCGATCGCGGGCCGCACCGCGGTTAACTCCGCCGCCTCCGTCGCGTACGACTCGCACAACCTCCCTTCCGGTGAGGTGTTCACCGCGCCGTACGACACCGAGGGCGAGGTCTTCTTCGACGTGCCGATGACGATCGACGCGACGCGGGTCCGGAACGTTCACCTCGCGTTCGAGGGCGGCGAGGTCGTCGACTTCTCAGCGGAGTCCGGCGAGGAGGCAGTCGCGGACGTCCTCGACACCGACGACGGCGCGCGGCGGCTGGGCGAGCTCGGAATCGGGATGAACCGCGGCATCGACCGGTTCACCGACTCGATCCTCTTCGACGAGAAGATGGGCGACACCGTCCACCTCGCGGTCGGCCGCGCCTACGACGCCTGCCTGCCGGAGGGCGAGTCCGGCAACGACAGCGCGGTCCACGTCGACATGATCTCCGACGTGAGCGAGCGCTCCCGGATGGAGATCGACGGCGAGGTCGTCCAGCGGAACGGGACGTTCCGGTGGGAGGACGGCTTCGAGGCGGAGAACTGACCCTGTCAGAAACGGGGCAGCGAAGGGCGGACCGCGGCTATTCGGTCGCCGCCTCGATAGCCGCTTCGAGGTCGGCGACGATGTCGGCGGGATCCTCGATGCCGACGGAGAGGCGCACCATGTCTGGGGTGACGCCGGCAGCCTCCTGTTCCGCTTCGGTCAGCTGCTGGTGCGTTGTCGACGCCGGGTGGATGACGAGCGTCTTCGCGTCGCCGACGTTCGCGACGAGCGATGCGAGGTCGGCCTCCTCGACGGTCGCGCGAGCCGCCTCGTAGCCGGCCTCCAGCCCGAACGTGAGCATCCCGCCGTAGCCGCCTTCCAGGTACTCGCTCGCCTCCTCGTGGGTCTCGTGGCTCTCCAGCCCGGGGTAGTTCACCCACGCCACGTCGTCGTGGTCGTCGAGGTACTCGGCGACGATCCCCGCGTTCTCGCAGTGGCGGTCCATGCGCAGCGGGAGCGACTCCGTCTGCTGGAGCGTGTTCCACGCGTCGAACGGCGACTGCTGGTCGCCCAAGTCGCGCAGGCCGCGAGTGATCGCCGCGAAGGTGAACGCCGCGTCGCCGAACCGCTCGGCGAAGTTGATCCCGTGGTACGCGGGGTTGTCCTGCGCGATCTCGGGGTACTTCTCGGCGTGGTCGGCCCACGGGAACGAGCCGCCGTCGACGACGACGCCGCCGACCGTGGTGCCGTTGCCGGTGAGCCACTTCGTCGTCGACTCCCAGACGAGGTCGGCGCCGTGTTCGAGCGGCCGGCAGAGGTACGGCGTCGCGAACGTGTTGTCGACGAACAGCGGCACGCCGTGGTCGTGCGCGATGTCGGCGATCCGCTGGATGTCGGGCGTGACCAGGGCGGGGTTCCCGATCGTTTCGAGGTGGACGTACGCCGTGTCCTCGTCGATGGCCTCGGCGTACCCCTCGTAGTCGAGGGGGTCGACGAACCGCGTCGAGACGCCGCGGCGCTCGACGGAGTGAGTGAGGTAGGTGTAGGTGCCGCCGTACAGCGCCGACGAGGTGACGATGTTGTCGCCCGCCGAGGCGAGGAGGAACGTCGTCACGTCGAGCGAGGCCATGCCCGAGGCGGTCGCGACCGCGCCGACCCCGCCCTCAAGCGAGGCGATCCGCTCTTCGAGGGCGGCGTTGGTCGGGTTCATCAGCCGGGAGTAGACGTTGCCGGCCTCCTCCAAGCCGAACAGGTCCGCGGCGTGGTCGGCGTCGTCGAACTGATAGGCGGTCGTCTGGTAGATGGGCGTCGCGCGGGCGCCCGTCGCCGGGTCCGGGTCGGAGCCGGCGTGGACGCTTCGCGTGCTGAACTTCGGGCCGTCGTCCCCCTCGTCGGATGGCATGGATCTGTGTTCCGCTGCCGCGTAGTTAAAGCCGACCGGCCCACGCGGGCGTTTCCGGTATCTCTGAGATCGGCGGTCGAGCGCGTGCGAGGACGACGGCGGGAACGACGGATCGCGAGAGATGACGCGTCAGCGCGCGAACTCGTGGCAACCGTTAACAGCGTCGGGCCGTAACTTCCGGTATGGGAACACAAGGTCCGCGCGGCGATTCCGCCGAGCTGGAGGAGCTGCTGGGGGAGATCCCGGACGGGGTCTGGCAGTACCTCGCGCTCGGCGTCGCCCTCCTCGTCGCCGTCGCCCTCCTCGGGCAGAGCCTCGCGTTCGGCGTCGCGGCGCTGGCGGTGCTTTTGGCGGCCGTCACGGTCGTCAGCGCCGTCGAGATCGTCGACGCCTACGACAAGGAGGCGCTCACCGTCTTCGGCGAGTACCGCGAGCTGCTCGAACCGGGCGTCCACCTCATCCCCCCGTTCGTCTCGCGGACGTACGCGTTCGACATGCGGACCCAGACGATCGACGTGCCGAGCCAGTCGGCGATCACGCGGGACAACTCCCCCGTGACCGCCGACGCGGTCGTCTACATCAAGGTGATGGACGCGAAGAAGGCGTTCCTCGAAGTCGACGACTACAAGAACGCCGTCTCGAACCTCGCACAGACCACCCTCCGCGCCGTCATCGGCGACATGGAGCTCGACGACACGCTCTCGCAGCGGGAGCTGATCAACGACCGGATCAACGAGGAGTTAGACGAGCCCACCGACGAGTGGGGGATCCGCGTCGAGGCCGTCGAGGTCCGCGAGGTGAGCCCCTCACAGGAGGTCCAGCGCGCGATGGAGCAACAGACCGGCGCGGAGCGCCGCCGCCGCGCGATGATCCTCGAAGCGCAGGGTGAACGCCGCTCCGCGGTCGAGCAGGCCGAGGGTGACAAGCAGTCCAACATCATCCGCGCGCAGGGTGAAAAGCAGTCCCAGATCCTCGAAGCGCAGGGGGACGCCATCTCGACGGTCCTCCGCGCCCGCTCCGCCGAGTCGATGGGCGAACGCGCCATCATCGAGCGCGGCATGGAGACCCTAGAGGAGATCGGGAAAGGCGAGTCCACCACCTTCGTCCTCCCGCAGGAGCTCACCAGCCTCGTCGGCCGCTACGGCAAGGCCCTCTCCGGCTCCGACGTTCAGCAGATGGAGGGGTTAGAGGGCAAGGAGTTCGACGAGGAGACGGAGAAGCTGCTCGGGTTGGAAGACATCGAGAGCGCCCTCGAACAGATCGACACCGTGGCCGACGACGACCTCCGCACCGACGAGACCCGGGACGGGGACGCGGCCCGCGACGTCGACCTCGCCAAGCAGGAGGCGGCGACCCGCGAGGCCGACCGCGACATCGAACTGGAGGCCGAAAGCGAGCGGCCGAGCGACTGAGACGCGCGGGCGATCGTGAGCCGGGTCAGGGCCGCCAGCGGTCCGGGTCGACCGCCCAGAGGAGGGCGACTGCGACCGCGCCGCCGACTCCTCCCGTGACCAACGAGAGGGGGTCGGACGCCCCCGCCGCGAGCGCCGCGAGCAGCAGGACGGAGCCGGCGAGGAGGGCGACGGTGTCTTCGGTTGTCGTCGCGCGGACCACCGGCGCCACGGCGCCGCCGACGGCCGCACCGGCGGCGATCCGCGCGGGCGGACCGGCTGTGAGGGCGGCGTGTGCCGCCGGGTTCGTCGCCGTCGCGGGGGCCGATCCGGGCGCCGCGACGAGGCCGACGCCGAACGCGAGCGCGGCGACGGCGCCGAACGCGGGCGCGACCAGCGCCGCGCGGCCGGAGCCGTCGCCCCCGGTCGCGGCGGCCGCGCCGCCGACGAGCAGGACCGACCCGGCCGCGAGGAGCGCGGGGGCGGCGAGCGACGAGAGAGGAGCGGGTGCGGTCAGTGCGATTCCGTCGGCCGCGGACGAGGAGGGGACGAACGCCGGCGCGACCGTTCCCGCGAGACCGATCGCGGCGACGCCGACGACGAGGAGGGCCGAACCGAGGAGTCGACTGCGGAGTGACATGCGTGACCGGAAGCGTCCCGGCCACAAAACAATCGCGGGACCGGGCCGGGATCGCGACGGAGGGGGGCCCGACCGTCACACCGTGATGCCGGCGCGCTCGTCGCCGATGGCGACGATCACGCGCTCCGGGGGGCCGCGCTCGTCCGCGAGGCGCAACAGGAGCGTCTTGACGACCGGCTCGTCGGCGTCGATCTCGCCGCGGACGCCGCCTTGGTCGACGGCGATCCGAAGCGAGTGGTCGCCGGTGCGGCTGATCCCGCCGAGCCGGAGGCGGACCTCGGGCGCGGTGAGCCGCTGGGCGATCACTAAGATCGCGTCGCCCCCGTCGTCGACGAAGTCGGTGCGCTCGACGAACGCGCGGGACTCGGTCGCGTCGGGTTTGAGCGCGCCGCGGGCCGCGGCGGCGGACCGGAAGGAAGCGGCGTGAGTCGGTAGCTCCTCCGGGCGCGCGAGGACGCTGCGCGCGTCGACCATCGGGTTGCCGTCGACGTACCGGCTCCGCACGCCGAGGTCGCGCGGCGTCGAGGCGGCCACGTCGTGGAGGCGGTCGACGCACCCGGTGGTGGCGACCGCGAGCGCTCCGGAGACGACAGCACGACGGTACACGGGCGAGAGTGTGGCACAGCGACGTAAAAACCCCGCCGCCACGGTGACGCGGGCTGAGAATCGGGCGCTACTCGTCGATCATCGGCGCGGGCACGCCCTCGTCGCCGCCGTCGATCTCGAACGCGCGGCGCAGCTCCGCGATCCGGTCGCGGATGTCGGCCGCCAGCTCGAACTCGAGGTTGCTCGCGGCCCCGTCCATGCGGTCCTCGAGGGCCTCGATCTGGGCTTTCGCCTCGGCTTCGCTCTCCACGTCGCCGACGCTGACCGACGAGGTGTCCGTCTTCGAGCCGGGGAGGTTCGTCTCGCTGACCGGCTTGTCGATGGTGGTCGCCTCGTAGCCGTGCTCGGCGTTGTACTCCAGTTGGATCTCGCGCCGGCGCTGGGTCTCCTCGATCGCCGCCTCCATCGAGTCGGTCACCTCGTCGGCGTAGAGGACGACCTCGCCGTTGACGTTGCGCGCGGCCCGCCCCATGGTCTGGACGAGCGTCGTGGTGGAGCGGAGGAACCCCTCTTGGTCGGCGTCGAGGATGGCGACGAGGCTCACCTCCGGGATGTCGAGCCCCTCGCGGAGCAGGTTGATCCCGACGAGCACGTCGATGTTGCCCAGGCGGAGGTCGCGGATGATCTCGTGGCGTTCGAGGGTGTCGGTCTCGTCGTGCATGTACGCCACGTCGACGCCCGCTTCCTCGAGGTACTCCGTGAGATCCTCGGCCATCCGCTTGGTGAGCGTGGTGACGAGGACGCGCTCGTCGCGCTCGATCCGGTCGTCGACGCGCTCGAGGAGGTCGTCGACCTGCCCGGTGGCCCCCGTCACCTCCACCTTCGGATCGACGAGGTGGGTCGGCCGGACGATCTGCTCGACGATCCGGTCGGAGGTCTCGCGCTCGTAGTCGCCCGGCGTCGCGGAGACGTAGAGGGTGCGGTCCGTCTTCTCCTCGAACTCCTCGAACGTCAGGGGGCGGTTGTCGTAGGCGGTCGGGAGCCGGAACCCGTTCTCGACGAGCGAGTCCTTCCGCGACTTGTCGCCCTCGTACTGCCCTTTGATCTGCGGGATCGTCTGGTGGGACTCGTCGACGACGGTGAGGAAGTTGTCGGGGAAGTAGTCCAGCAGGGTGTAGGGGGCGTCGCCGGACTCGCGGTCGTCCATGTGGACCGAGTAGTTCTCGATCCCGGAGCAGTAGCCCGCCTCCCGCAGCATCTCGATGTCGAAGGTGGTCCGCTCCTCGATGCGCTGGGCGGCCACGAGGTCGCCCTGCCGCTCGAAGTAGCTCACCCGCTTCTCCATCAGGTCCTCGATCTCCGCGATCGCCTGCTCCAGCTTGTCGTCCGGGATCGAGTAGTGCTCCGCCGGGTGGAGCATCACCGCGGGCTCCTCGGAGACGACCTCGCCGTGCATCGGGTCCACCTTGATCATCCGGTCGATCTCCTCGCCCCACAGCTCGACGCGCACCGCGTAGCGCCCGTACATCGGGTATATCTCGACGGTGTCGCCCCGGACGCGGAACGTCCCCTGCGTGAAGTCCACGTCGTTGCGCTCGTAGTTCAGGTCGACGAGCCGGGTGAGCAGCTCCTCGCGGCCGACCTCCTCGCCGACCTCCAGGCGGAGCGCCATGTCGCGGTAGTTTCCCGGGTCGCCTAGCCCGTAGATGGCCGAGACGCTCGCGACGGCGATCACGTCGTCGCGGGTCAGCAGGGAGCGCGTCGCGGAGTGGCGCAGGCGGTCGATCTCCTCGTTTATCGACATCTCCTTGTCGATGAACGTGTCCGTCTGCTCGACGTACGCCTCCGGCTGGTAGTAGTCGTAGTAGGAGACGAAGTACTCGACGGCGTTGTCCGGGAACAGCTCGCGGAACTCCTCGTACAGCTGGGCCGCGAGCGTCTTGTTGTGGGCGAGAACGAGAGTGGGCTGGTCCAACTCCTCGGCGACCCACGAGACGGTGTTGGTCTTCCCGGACCCCGTCACGCCGAGCAGCGTCTGCTTTGTCGCGCCCGACTCGTACCCCTCGACAAGTTGCTCGATCGCCTCGGGCTGGTCGCCCGCGGGCTCGAACGGGGCGTCGACGCGGAGCGGGCGGTCGACGGTCGGGCGGTCCTCCGAGAGGGGGGAGTCGGCGTCGCTCACGATACGCGTCGTTGGGCGGCGAGCCACTTGAGCGGCGCGGCTACGTCGGTGACTGCGACGAAACCGGTTCCGCGCGGACGGTTCCGCTCGGGGGAAAACCGATTACTGATCCGACGGAACACCCGGTCGTGTCCCTCCTCACTCCCCCCGTCGCCTTCGGCGCCGCCCTAGTGCTGTTCGTCTGGCTCGCGTCCGGCGTCTGGGTGAACCTCGACGCGCACGCCCGCGGAAGTGACTATCCGGCCGTCTGGGGCGTCTTCGCACCGCTCTCGGGAATTGTGCTGTTCTACTACCTGCTGTGGTGGCGCCGCGGACGGTCTCGCGAGTACCCGCCGTCGCGGTGGGAGCGGGCCACCGCGATCGTCGCCGTCGCCGGTCCCGCGGGGCTGGTCGTCGGGAGCCTCGTCTCGCCGCCCGATCCGATATCCCAGCTGACCGTCTGGCCGGTCGCGTTCGCCGGCTGCCTCCCCGTCGCGTACTGGGTGGTCGGAAGAAGACTCGACGCGACCGGCGACTCGTATATAAGCGGTTGGTAACGAATCGGCGACGAACACCGCCAAAGCCCCAACCGCGAGGGCGCAGTACGCTCGTTGCGCTCCTCGGTCGCTCACTCCGTTCGCTCCCTGCGGTGCTTACGTCGTCATCAGAACGCTCCGCGTTCTGATTGGCTCATGAGAGCTTCGCTCCCCTGAACGCCTACTGCGCCCTCGCGGCAGCGTGGCGCTACGCGCCACGGGCAGCCGGCGGCTTCGCCGCCGGCGACTACCCCTTTGGGTCCCACCCCGCACGGCACCGCGCCTCACACCTCCCCAGCCTCGTCGGTCGCCGTCGCTTCGCTCGGCGACCGACTCCCTCGCGCGTGCGGTTCGCGGCCTGACGGCCGCTCACCGGCACGCGCCACCGCATCTGTTTATAACCAGTCTCGCGTCGCCACCAGTCCCGCCCCTCCGGACGAAAACGTTTCCCCCTGTCCGCGCGACGCTCCCCGTATGCGCATCGCCGTCCCCAACAAGGGCCGCCTGCACGAGCCGACGCTCTCGCTGTTGGAGCGCGCGGGGCTCCACGTCGAGGAGACCGCCGACCGCCAGCTGTACGCCGACACCGTCGACGAGGACGTGACGGTGCTGTTCGCGCGGGCGGCCGACATCCCCGAGTACGTCCGCGACGGCGCGGCCGACCTCGGCGTCACCGGCCTCGATCAGGCGGCCGAGTCCGGCGGCGTCGTCGACGCCGCGAGCGCGGCGGCCGAGGGCGACCTCGTCGACCTGCTCGATCTGGGCTACGGTTCCTGTCGGCTCGTCCTCGCCGCGCCCGAGGCCGGCGGGGTGTCGGCGGTCGAGGACCTAGCGGACAGGACGGTCGCGACCGAGTTTCCGAACGTCACCCGCGACTACCTCGACCGCGTGGGCGTCGACGCCGACGTGGTCACGGTGACGGGCGCGACGGAGCTGACCCCGCACGTCGACATGGCGGACGCCATCGTCGACATCACCTCGACGGGGACGACGCTGAAAGTGAACCGGCTGGCGGTGATCGACGACGTGCTCGACTCCTCCGTCCGGCTGTTCGCGCGCCCCGACGTGGTCGACGACGCGAAGGTCGAGCAGGTGGTGACCGCCTTCGAGTCCGTCCTCGCCGCGGACGGCCGTCGCTACCTGATGATGAACGCGCCGAAAGAGCGGCTCGACGCAGTGAAGGACGTGATCCCCGGGCTCGGCGGCCCGACCGTGATGGACGTCGAGGCCGACGAGAACGGCAACGGGATGGTGGCGGTCCACGCCGTCGTCGACGAGCGCGACGTGTTCGAGACGATCTCGGATCTCCGGTCGGTCGGCGCGACCGGCATCCTCGTCACGGAAATCGAGCGCCTCGTGGAGTGAGCGAGAGGCGAAGCGGTCAGTCCCCCGCGTCGTCGCCCTCGCCGATCAGCCGCTCCTTCTCGGCGCGCGACAGCGACTTGACCGCGTACTCCCGCGACATCGCCGCCGACTTCGAGTCGAACGACTCGACGTGGCGGAGGGTGACGGGGGTCCGCCCGCGGGTGTACTTCGCGCCCTCGCCGGCGTCGTGTTCGGCGACGCGCCGCTCGACGTCGGTCGTGTACCCGGTGTAGAGGGTGCCGTCGGCGCACTCGATGACGTACACGTGGTGGTCGGCCACGGTCGGCCGTCCGAGCGCGAGCGGCAAGTGTGTGCGGGTGTGCCCGGAGGGGCAGGCGAACGGAGCAGTCGCTCCCCGTGCGCTCGTCCTTCGATCGGCGTTTCGCCGGTCAGTCCCCGGTTCGAGTCCGCTCGCGAGACACCTCTGCGATGCCCGCGTTCGCGGAGCACTTCGGGCACGCGTTCAGGTCGCCGCGTTCGTCCGCGAAGACGCGAGCGAAGCGGTCCGAGACGTGCGACCCGCAGTGGTCACAGCGTGGCATGTGATGCCGACGTGCGTCGGCAACTACCATACGGGCTCGACAAACTAATACCCTTTTTCGACCCAGTCGGCTGCCGGTATACGGTCGGTTAAGCGAGTCCGGATGTCGCCGGATCTCCTCGCTCGATCCCCCCGCTCACTCGGCGCGCGCGGCGTCGACCGCGCGGGCGATCAGCCCGGCCTGCGCGCCGGCGACGAACCCGGCGTCGACGTTGACGGTCGTCAGCACGGAGCACGACTGGAGCGCCCCCTCCAAAGCCGCCACTCCCTCGCCGCCGACGCCGTAGCCGGTCGAGACGGGGAGCGCGATCACGGGGGCGTCGACGAGGCCGGCGACGACCGTCGGGAGCGCCCCCTCGCGACCCGCCGCGACCACGACGGCGTCCGCCTCGCGGACCCGGTCGGCCTGGTCCACGATCCGGTCGAGGTTGGCGACGCCGACGTCGTCGACCCGGTCGACGGTCGCCCCGATCTCGCGGGCGACGACCGCGGCCTCGCCGGCGACGGGCGCGTCCGCGGTGCCGGCGGCCACGACCGCGACCGCGGCGTCGAGCGAGGGGAGTTCGAAGTCGGCCGCGTGCGCGACGACGGTCCCGGTCCGATCGTCGCGCTCGACCGTCGCGTCCGGTCCCACGTCGCCGACCGCCGACGCCACCGCGGCCGCCGTCGCCTCGTCCGCCCGCGTCACGAGCGCCCGGCCGGTGGTGTCGAGCGCCGTCGTCGCCAGGGCGGCGACCTCCGCAGGTGTCTTCCCCTCCGCGAGGATCGCCTCTGGGATCCCGCGGCGTCGCTCGCGGGCGGCGTCGAAGCGCCCCGCGTCCGTGGTCGCGTAGCCTGCGAGCCGCGACTCCGCCTCCTCGATGCCGATCTCACCCGCCTCCAGCGCCGCTAACGTCTCTCGCATGGGGCGTCGTCGGGGGCGGCCTCGGTCGAAGCTGTCGGTTCGAGCCGGGCGCGCCGCGCGCGAGGTCGAGCCGGGGTCGAAGCGCGTTCGCGAGCGTCACGCGACGACGCGCGCTCCGTCCGGACCGCGCTCGGAGTGGGGTCGGGCCGCGTTTCGCGTCGTGCTCGCGGCGGCGCGGAGACGAGAATCTCACAAGACTTATACGCGCTTGTACTCGCGGCCTCCCGCGAACGGGCCGCACGGCGCCCCTCGCGGTCGAATTCAGGAACTCTTATTAACCATCACCGGGTAGGCCCGATCGCATGGCAGACCTCATTGTCAAAGCGGCCGTCAAGGAAGCCCTGGACGACAAGAACGTCGCTTCGGACTTCTACGACGCGCTGGACGACGAAGTGGACGAGCTGCTCGAAGACGCCGCGCGCCGCGCCGAGGCCAACGACCGGAAGACGGTCCAGCCGCGCGACCTCTAAGACGGAACTCGTTTCCGTTCCATTTTATTTGCGTGCCGCCCGCCGAGCGGCCGCGCTGCGGGGCGTCGCCCGGGGATATCAGACCGACTCGATCCGGACGCCGGGCTCGGTTCCGACATGTATCTCGTCGGTCATCCCGACGAACAGCCCGTGCTCGACCACGCCCGGAACCTCGGCCAGCGTCGCCGACAGGGCGACCGGGTCGGCGATCTCGCCGAACGCGCAGTCGAGCACGAGGTTCCCGTTGTCAGTCACCACCGGACCGTCCTTCCGCTCCGCGCGCCGCAGCGTCGGCTCGCCGTCGGCCTCCCGGACGGCCGCGGCGACGGCGGTCCGTCCCGATGGCAGCACCTCGACCGGGACCGGCCGGTCCAGCCGCGGCGACTCCTTCGAGGGGTCCGCGACGACGAGGAAGCGGTCGGCCGCGGCGTCGACCAACTTCTCGCGGGCGTGGGCCGCGCCGCCGCCCTTTATCAGAGCCCCGCCGGTGTCGGGGGCGCCGCCCCCGTCGACGCCGGTCGCCACCTGGTCCGCGCCGTCGATGGCGAGGTCGATACCCGGGCCGTCGAGACCGACCGCCTCGGAGAGGTCGAGGCAGGGAATCCCCGCCCCGACCGCGAGTTCGCGGCTCGCGAACGAGGTCGGGACGCCCCGGACGTCGAGGCCGGCGTCGACCCGGTCCCCGAGCCGCCGGATCGCGTGCGCCGCCGTCGACCCCGTCCCCAGTCCGACCACGTCGCCGTCGGTGACGGCCTCGGCCGCCGACTCGCCGGCGCGCCGCTTCATCGCGTCGCTCCCGCCGCTCGTCTTCATGCGACGAGGTGCGGGCGGAGCTATTGAAAAGGCGTCGGCGGTTTGCTCCGACCGCGCGACCGCCGAAATGTATTACTCGCGACGCGATCAGTCGGAAGTATGTCCTCGGCAACCGCTGTCCTCCCGCTGTTCGGCCTGACGCTCCTCGGTGCGATGTTCGTGACCGCGGCGCTTCAGTCGCGCGGTCGACTCCCCTTCGCGGTCCCCGAAGGCGCGTACGTCGCCGTCTCGGTCGGGGCCGTCTCCGTCGTCGCGCAGTCCCTCGTCGGGTCGGACCGAGAGACCGTCGCGATCCTCGCCGTCGGGGCCCTCGCGTGGGCGACTGGGTACGAGACGGCGCGCGGTGACGACGAGAGGTAGGTCGCCGCCTACTCCAACCGGTCCAAGACGGCCTCCGCGTCGTAGGCCAAGGAGAGTTCGCGGGAGCGGCCGCGGCCGTCGACGTCGGCGTACTCCGCGTCGATCACGCCGAGCTGATCGAGCTTGTTGATGATCTCCGAGTAGCGGGTGTAGCCGAGCCCCGTCTCGTCGTTGAACGCGTCGTACACCGCGCCGGCGCGCTCGCCGTCGTGCTCGGCGAGGACGCGGACGAGGTCACGCTCGGAGTCGGAGAGCCCGCGCAGCGACCGCGAGAGGTGGACGTGCTTCGACTTGTCGTACGCGTCCTCGACGTCCTCCTTCGAGACGGTCTTCGAGGCGCGCATCTCCGCGTTGAGCCCGGCCCGGCGCAGGAGGTCGATCCCGACCCGGAGGTCGCCGCTCTCGGCGGTGAGGTCGGCGACCCGCTCCAGTTCGGCGTCACCGATGACGCCCTCGTGGAAGCCGCGCTTGGCGCGCTCGGCGAGGATGTCGTAGATCTCGGTCGCGTCGTAGACGGGGAAGTACACCTCCTCGGGCCGGAAGACCGACTGGACACGGGTGTCGAGGTCGTCGATCACGTCGAGCCCGAGGTCCGAGGAGACGACGATGACGCCGATCTTCGCGCCGGAGTGCGCCTCGTGGGCGCGGAGGAGCGAGTACAGCGTGTCGGAGGCCTCGTTCTCGTAGAAGAGGTAGTTCACGTCGTCCAAGGCGACGACGAGCACCTCGTCCTCCTCGACGAGGCGGTCGGTGATCTGGCCGAACAACTTCTTAAACGAGATGCCCGACGACGGGGGTTCGTACTCGAAGATCCCCTCGAACAGCCGGGAGAACACCGCGTAGCGCGTGGAGTCGACCTGGCAGTTGACGCGGACCGTCCGCACCTCGGTCCGGGCGCCGAGCTCGCCGAAGAGCTTCTGGACCGCGGTGGTCTTGCCTGTTCCCGGCGGTCCGCGAACCATCGTGTTGAGCGGGCGGGAGCCGCGAACCGCGGGGCGGAGCGCGTACTTGAGGTTCTCCAGTTGGCTCTCGCGGTGGCGGAACGTCTCGGGGACGTGGTCGATCTCGAACACCGACTCGTCGCGGAACACCGACTCGTCCCACGAGAGCATGTCCCCGCCGTCCCCGGTCATGCGAGTACCACGAGAGGCCGCGCACTTAACCGTTGCCCGGCGTCGGGGCGGAACTGAAACTTGTCGCGCCAGCGTCGGATAAGAGCGATTCCGCCGATCGGTCGTTCACTCTCGGTCCGGCAAGCTTCCGTCCGCGTCGGGCGAGATATCCGCCGGGTCCGCCTCGCCTCCCGCGTCCGCCTCGCGGCGCAACACCAGCACGTGGCGCGTCAGCGACCGGTGAACCCGGCGCTCGAACGCCGCGTCGACGGTCCACCCGGCGTCGCGGGCGGGACCGCGCCAGTCGCGGTCGGCGATCAGCACCGCGCGCGGCGCGACCCGGGCCGCCTCCGCAAGCGCGCCCGCGACGAGGTCGGCCAGCTCGTGGCGCGCGATCTTCGACTGTCGGCCGTAGGGGGCGTCGAACGCGACCCCGTCGACGGCGTCGTCGGGAAGCGGGAGCGCGGTCGCGTCGCCGCGGGCGACGTGCCAGTCGGGGGAGGGAGCGTCGGCGTCGGCGGCGAGGTATGCGCGGAAGTTCCGCCGCGCGCCGTCGGCCATCTTCGCCTGCGCGTCGCAGGCGACCGCGTCGGCGCCGACGAGGCCCGCTTCGAGGGGGAGACCGCCGGTGCCGCACATGGGATCGAGCAGGGTCCGCCCGGGGGCGGCGCCCGCGAGGTTGGCGTAGGCGCGGGCGTCGACCGGGGCCATGCTCCCCGGCTGGAAGAAGGGGCGGTCGGTGGGGTCCGGCGCGAAGTCGCGGGCGGCCTCGGCGGCGACCCACCCGAGCGCGCACAGGTCCGCGTCGCCGCCGTCCGCGCCGGCCACCGCGTCGTGTTCGGTGCGCGGGCCGGCGGCGAAGAGCGCGCGAAGGACGTGGTCGGGGTCGTCGAGGTCGACGTCGAACCCGCGGTCGACGAGGACGCTCCCGAGTTCGCGCTCGACCGCCTCGGTGGAGACTCCCGACGTTCCCCGGACGTCGCGGGCGCGGACCGCCACGCTTCCGGAGCGGTCGAGCGGCGCGGCGCGGAGCGCGGCGACCGCGGCGTCGACGTCGGCGTCCGTCCGCGCGACCGCATCGTGGGCGGCGCGCGTGTACGCGAGGCGCCGGGCGTGCGCGCCGTCGACCCCGCCGGTCCGAGCGATCCCCGGCGCGAGGAGGTCGACGCCGGTCGCCGCGGTCGCCGCTTCGCGGGCGGCGAAGGCGTCGGTCTCGCCGGCGAGTTCGAGCCAGTACACGCCGACCGCTCCGCGCGGCGACGACAATAGCGTGGCGGTTCCGACCAGCCACCTTTTTAACTCGTTCGGGCGAGGATGGAAGTAATGAGGGCCGACCCGAAGGAGACGATCACCGTCGAAAACGTCGTCGCTTCCACGGGGATCGGGCAGGAACTCGATCTCCAGAGCGTCGCGATGGACCTCGAGGGCGCCGACTACGACCCCGAGCAGTTCCCCGGGCTCGTCTACCGCACCACGGACCCGAAGTCGGCCGCCCTGATCTTCCGCTCCGGGAAGATCGTCTGTACGGGCGCGAACTCGGTCGAGGCGGTCCACGAGAGCCTCGACATCGTGTTCGCGGAGCTCCGCGCGCTCCAGATCCCGATCGAGGACCCGGAGGTCACCGTCCAGAACATCGTCACGTCGGCCGACCTCGGCGAGAGCCTGAACCTGAACGCGATCGCGATCGGGCTCGGCTTGGAACACATCGAGTACGAGCCGGAGCAGTTCCCCGGGCTCGTCTACCGGCTCGACGAGCCGGAGGTCGTCGCGCTGCTCTTCGGCAGCGGGAAAGTGGTCGTCACCGGCGGCACGAGCCCCGCCGACGCCGAGGCAGCCGTCGACGTGATCGTCGAGGAGCTGAACGGCCTCGGGCTGTTGGACTGACGCGGCGAGCCCGCGATCGAGACGGGGCCGCGATGCGGCGACACCGCGACCGCGTTCCGCGATCACTTTTACCCGTCGCCGCGTATGGCGACCATGCTCTTACAGACGGTGACGCCGGTCTCCGTGCTCGGGACGACCGTCCTGTTGGCGCTGTTCCTCTGTCTCACCGCGCACGTCGCGGCCCGGAACGTCCTCGGCGACGCCGACCCGCGGCGGGCCCTCTACATCGGCCCGCTGCCCGCGGTGATCAGCGTCGCCGGCAATGGGCTCGAACTCCCCGGGGGGCTCATCCTCCTCGCGGCGCTCCTCGTCGACGGGACGATGTTCTGGTGGAGCTACGAGCAGCCGCGGCGGGCGGTCGCCGCGATGACGCTGATCCACGCCGTGGTCACGACGCTGCTGGCCGGGCTCCTGATCCTGGTCTCGATCCTGCTCGCGTCGATGCCCGGATAGGACGGCCGGAAGTGACGTCGAGGCGAGCGCCCGGGAGCGAGACCGCGCGCCCGCGTCACGGCGACGGCGGCGGGCCGTCGTACGCGTCGTGGTCCTGATAGAAGTTCAGCATCGCGAACTTCAGCTTCGCGGGGTCGACGTCGAGCAGCTCCTCGCGCTCCTCGGGCGGGAACGCGGACCGGACCGAGTACTTCCCCATGTCGGCAGTCGTGTAGCGCCGGTCCGCGAGGATCCGGACGCCGTAGTCGTCGGGGCCGCGGATCACTCGGCCGAGCGCCTGTCGCGTCTTGCGGATCGTCGGGACCTCGACCGCGTACGTCCACCCCGGGTCGCGGGCGCGGTCGCGGTCCGCGAACGCGCGGTCGTAGGCGTCCTGGACCGCCTCCGTGCGGTCCGAGAGGTGCGGGTACGGGACGCCCACGACGACGACCGTCCGGGCGTCGTCGCCGTCGAAGCTCACGCCCTCGCCGAGCGTCCCCCACAGCGAGGTGAACAGCGCGGCGCCGTCGCTCTCGACGAACTCGCTGCGGAGCCGCTCCTCGTCCTCGCCCGGCCCGTCGAGGTGGATCGGACCGAGGTCGACGGCGTCCGCCGCGGCGCCGCCGGCGGCGCTTCCGCCCCCGCTCGCCCCAGCGAGCCGCTCGTGGTAGCGCTCGGCCTCGGCGTACGACGGGAAGAAGGCGAGCGTGTTGCCCGGGGTAAAGCGGATTGCGTCGCGGAGCAGCGACGACACGGCCTCCTGCGTCTCCGGGTCGTTTCGGTCGGCGGCGAACAGCGGCGGCACGTCGGCGGCGAACGTCCGGCGGTTCGCCTCGGGGTACCCCATCTCGTAGGCCATCGAGGCGATGTCTTCCAGCCCCAGCACGTCCTCGGTCACGTCGAACGGGCGCAGCGTCGCGCTCATCAGGACCGAGGCGGCCACCTCGTCGAACAGCTCGCTCGTGACGCTCCGCGGGATACAGGTGTACAGCTCCGCCCGGCCGTACACCTCGTCGGTGCCGCCGTCGCGCCGGACGGAGAGCACGGGATACTGGCCGAACTCCGCGCCCTCGTCCATCCACGTCGAGATGAACCGGGCGGCCGCGAGCGTCTGCGACTCCGACCGGGTGGTCGCCTCCCCGTCCCGGTAGCGGCGCTCGTACTCCTCGTCTATCGCCTGGCCGAGCTGGACGGCGAGCTCGGTCTCCGCGTCGATCCCCGTCCCCTCGTAGTTGCGGAGGAACGCGAGCGTGAGGTCGTCGCGGCGGTCGTCGTTGGCGACCGCAATGTCCTCCCAGTTCTCCGTCACGGACTCGGAGCCGCCGAAGCCGAGCGCGTCCTCGTACGTCTCGGCGAGGGCGTCGCGGAAGGCGCGGAGGACGTTCTCGGCGGGCTCCGCGCGGGAGTCGTCGCTGTCGGCCACCTCGTCTAAGGCGGCGTCGAGCGTGTTCTCCGTCAGCGTTCGGGTGGCGTGGTCGCGGGCGGCGTCCTCGATGTTGTGCGCCTCGTCGAACACGGTGATTATCTCGCTCGGGTCGCGGTCGATCCACCGGAAGAACTGCTCGCGGATGTTCGGGTCGAGCAGGTGGTGGTAGTTACAAACGACCAGGTCGACCCCCTCCATCCCCTTCTTCAGCAGCTCGTAGCCGCACAGCGCGCGCTCGTCGGCGTACTCGTACACGTCGTCGGGGGTGCGGACGTCATCGAAGAGCCACCCGAAGAAGTCGTCCGTGTCGCGGGTGAGATTGTTGCGGTAGTGTTCGCAGACGTTCGCGGCGTCGTACTCCTCCATCTCCGCCTCCAGCTCGTCGAGTTCGTCCATGACCGACTCGCGGGCCTCGGCGGCGCCCGTATCGCCCTCGCGGCTCTCGGCCAGCAGCTCGCGCTGTCGCGACTCCAGCTCGCGGACCTCGCTCTCCGTCTCGACCATCTCGCGGGTGGTGTCGCGGAGGGTCTGACACTCCTGGTAGTCGACGTCGATGTGGCACATCGACGACTTCCCCTTGAACACGACCGCGCGGATGGGTTCTTCGCGCGTGATCGCGCGGGCGTCCTCGACGAACTGCCGCATCTGCTGGTGGACGTTGGTCGTGATGACGACCGTGCGGTCGTGCTCGCGCGCGTGTTCCAGCGCGGGCACGAGCGCCGAGAGGGTCTTCCCGGTCCCGGGCGCCCCCTCGAACAGCACGTCCTGTCCGCGGTCCAGCGCGTTGGCGACCCGGTCCATCGCCTCGCGCTGGTTCGGGTACGGCTCCTCGTATGGGAAGAACCGCAGGTGCGGCGACTCTGACACGGGGCGGAGTTCGGCGGCGTCGGCTAAAAGGGGTCGGGTGGCGGGGCGGAAGTGGTCCGGGCCGGCGGGGTCGCCAGACGACCGCGACGCGACCGGCCGCGACGCACCCGCCTTTTTAACGCCCGGCTGCGACCACTCCCGACAACGAATGTTCGACGAGATCCTCGAGAAGTTCGAGGGGTCACCCAGCCAGCAGGCGGTGATCCGGCTGTTCTTGGAGCGCGGCTTCTCCGTCAACGAGGAGGGGCGGGTCGTCTCCGGCGGGATCGAGATCCCCTACACCGGCATCGCGCGCGAGCTCGACGTGGACCGGCGCGTCGTGGACTCGACGACCGACGCGATCCTGGCCGACCCCGAGCTGAAGCGCATCTTCACCAACATCTCGTCGGTCCCGAGCCTGATGGACCTCGCCCCGGTCCTCGACCTGACGGTGCTCACCATCGAGGTCGCGGCCGCCGACGAGGCCGGGATCGTCGCCGAGGTGACGGGGATCCTGGCCGACCGCGGCGTCTCGATCCGGCAGGTGCTGAGCGAGGACCCCGAGTTCACCGACGACCCGAAGCTGTACGTGATCACCGACGCCGAGCTGTCGGGCGACCTGCTCGTGGAGATCCGCGACCTCGGGTACGTCCGCCGCGTCGGCTTCTGAGGACCCGACCGCCGGGTCGCCCCTGACCCCTCGACCAGTTTCACCGCGCGACGGAGCGGGCCGCTCCGACGAACGCTTTCGAGAGATAGCGAACCGCGACCGAGCGGTGACGCTCGGCGAACTTCACTTTCACTCGGGTGTAAACCAGTCTTTATACGGGATGGCAAACAAGCACTGTGTACATGCCTGAAGACGAACTCGAGGACCTCCCCGGCGTCGGCCCGGCAACCGCGGACAAGCTCGTGGACAACGGATTCGAGAGTTACCAGTCGATCGCCGTCGCGAGCCCCGGCGAGATGTCGAACACGGCCGACATCGGCGAGTCGTCCGCCGCCGACATCATCAACGCCGCCCGCGACGCCGCCGACGTCGGCGGCTTCGAGACCGGCGCGAGCGTGCTGGAGCGCCGCCAGGAGATCGGCAAGCTCTCCTGGCAGATCGACGAGGTGGACGACCTGCTCGGCGGCGGCATCGAGACGCAGTCGATCACGGAGGTGTACGGCGAGTTCGGGTCCGGGAAGTCGCAGGTCACCCACCAGATGGCGGTCAACGTCCAGCTGGAGCCGGAGAACGGCGGCCTCGACGGCGGCTGTATCTTCGTCGACTCCGAGGACACGTTCCGACCGGAGCGGATCGACGACATGGTCCGCGGGCTCGACGACGAGATCCTCGCCGACGAGATGGAGCGCCGCGAGATCGAGGGGACGCCCTCGGACGAGGAGGCGCTCGAAGAGCTCGTCGAGGCGTTCCTCGACCAGATCCACGTCGCGAAGGCGTTCAACTCCAACCACCAGATCCTGCTCGCCGAGAAGGCGAAGGAGCTGGCCGGCGAACACGAGGAGACGGAATGGCCGATCCGGATCGTCTGCGTCGACTCGCTCACCGCGCACTTCCGCGCGGAGTACGTCGGTCGGGGCGAGCTTGCGGATCGCCAGCAGAAGCTCAACAAACACCTCCACGACCTGATGCGGATCGGCGACCTGTTCAACACCGCCATCCTCGTCACGAACCAGGTCGCGTCGAATCCCGACTCGTACTTCGGCGACCCGACGCAGGCGATCGGCGGCAACATCCTCGGACACGCCTCCACGTTCCGGATGTACCTCCGCAAGTCGAAGGGCGACAAGCGGATCGTCCGCCTCGTCGACGCGCCGAACCTCGCCGACGGCGAGGCCGTGATGCGCGTCCAGAACGAGGGTCTGAAGCCGGAATAACGGTATTTCCGGGACATCGGTCAGCGGAGAGGGCAGTCTGACACCGCCGAGATATCGATTCCGTCGAGGAACCGCGAGACGGGTTGACAAACGTCTACTTCTGCCGACGAGGCCGGAACGACCCGAATTCGGGACGGAGAGCCCGTGCGGCGCCCAAGCGCGGGACGGCGGCGCGGCAATACTCGCCAGAGGGGACCGCGCCCGCCCCGAGAGCGCCGCTCGGCGACGGATCACGCCGAAATAGATAGCTGAGCTACACAACGACCGTCGAGTTCGAGCGCAACAATTGCGGCGGAACCGCGAGAAAAACGTCCTTATATTCCATAGCCACGTCCTTATATCGGACGACCGCCGTATTATCAACCGTGTTTTTTGTGAAACTCAACTCTAACGTTTATGTATAGGCGTTCCCGGGAATCGAAACGTGATTCAGCACATGAACACGAGCGAAGCACGGTTTGAATCGGACGAGCGTTCAGTAGAGGTGGATGAATTGTGACGGGCGGCGTCCTCGCCACGATCGATCCGAGCACGTTCGCGTCCGCGATGAACGGGACGTGGATCCTCGTCGTGACGTTCCTCATCTTCTTCATGCACGCCGGCTTCGCCATGCTGGAGGCCGGGCAGGTGCGGTCGAAGAACGTCGCCAACCAGCTGACGAAGAACCTCCTGACGTGGAGCGTCGGGGTGGCGGTGTTCTTCCTCATCGGCACGGCGTTCACGAGCCTCGTGAACGGGTCGTCGGGGATCGCCTCCGCCGCGGGATCGCTGTACTCCGGCGGCGAACTCGCCGTCAAGTCGGGCGTGGTTGGTCCCTACGTCAACTGGCTCTACGGCGCGGTGTTCGCGATGACCGCAGCGACGATCGTCTCCGGGGCGGTCGCGGGTCGCGCGAAGCTCCGCGCGTACGTCACCTACACGTTCCTCCTGGCCGCGGTCATCTACCCGATGGTCATCGCCTTCACGTGGTCGGCCTCCGGTGACGGGCTCGTCGCACAGCTGACGGGCACCGCGTTCCACGACTTCGCCGGCGGCATGATCGTCCACGGCATGGGCGGCATCGCGGGCCTCACGGCCGCGGCCATCCTCGGGCCGCGGATGGACCGCTACGGGAAGGACGGCTCGACGAACGTCATCCCCGGTCACTCGCTGACGTTCGCCGTGCTGGGGACGCTCGTCCTCGCGTTCGGCTGGTACGGCTTCAACGTCGGCACGGCGTCAGTGGTCAGCGGCGGCGTGTTCAACACGCTGACGCTCAACCTCGTCGCGATGGGGACGACGATCGCGATGGCGTCCGGCGGGATCGGCGCCGCGCTCGTCGTCTGGGCGAAGACCGGGAAGGTCGACACCCTCTACGTCGCCAACGGCCTGCTCGCCGGGCTCGTCGGCATCACCGCAATCCCCGACACCACGGCATGGTGGGGCGCCGTCGTCGTCGGCGGGCTCGCCGGCGCGCAGCTCCCGATCGTCTTCGAGTTCGTCTCGGACAACCTGAAGATCGACGACGTCTGCGCGGTGTTCCCGGTTCACGGGAGTGCTGGCGTTCTCGGGACGCTCCTCTTCCCGTTCGTCGCCGCACCGGGTCAGCTCAGCGCGGGCATCGGCGCCCACTTCGTCGCTCAGCTCGTCGGCGTGGTCATCATCGGCGGCTGGACGATCACCGCAACCGGTGCGGTCTGGTACGTGCTCAAGCTCGCCGGCGAGGCGCGCGTCACCGCCGAGCACGAACAGGAGGGCCTCGACATCTCCGAACACGGCGTCGAGACCTACCCCGAGTTCGGCGGCGACCGCGTCGCGACCGACGGCGGCCCGTCGGTGATCGACACGACCGAGTCCGATGGGGAGTCTCCCCGGGCCGACGGCGGCGCGGCGGCCGGCACGGACATCAAGATGGTCACGGCGGTCGTCCGCCCCGACAAGCTCGGAGACATCAAGCAGGCGCTCGCGGAGATCAACGCCCCCTCGCTGACGGTGACGAACGTCTCCGGTCGCGGCAGCCAGCCCGCGAAGAAGGGCCAGTGGCGCGGCGAGGAGTTCACCGTCGATCTCCACCAGAAGGTGAAAGTCGAGGTCGTCGTGGCCGACATCCCGGCCGACGAGGTCGCGGACGCCATCGCCGACGCCGCGAAGACCGGCGAGGCCGGCGACGGCAAGGTGTTCATCATGCCGGTGGAGGACGCGCTCCAAGTCCGCACCGGTGCGACCGGAACGGAGGCGGTGTAGCGACGCTCCCGGCGGGCAGACACCGCGCACGGATCGACGGACGGACTTTTTTCGGGCGGGCGTGACGGCGGTTCGGCAACTACTTTCAGCCCGCCGACCCAACCGGTCGGTATGAACCACGAGCGCTCGCGCGAGTTGTACGACCGCGCGCTGTCGGTCATGCCGGGCGGCGTCAACTCCTCGGTCCGGGCGACGATGCCGCACCCGTTCTTCGTCGAGCGCGGCGACGGCGGCCAAGTGATCGACGCCGACGGGAACCGCTACGTCGACTGGGTGATGGGGTACGGCCCCCTCCTTTACGGCCACGACCTGCCCGACCCGGTGGAGGCGGCGGTCCAGTCGCACGTCGCGGAGGGACCGATGTACGGCGCGCCCACGGAGATCGAGGTCGAACACGCCGAGTTCGTGGCGCGGCACGTCCCGAGCGTCGAGTCGATCCGCTTCGTCAACTCCGGCACGGAGGCGACCGTCTCGGCGGTCCGACTGGCGCGCGGCCACACCGACCGCGACAAGATCGTCGTGATGCGGGGCGGCTACCACGGCGCGCAGGAGTCGACGCTCGTGGAAGGGTCGCCGGGCGACGCGCACCCGTCGACGGCGGGGATCCCGGAGGCGTTCGCCGAGCACACCCTGCCGATCCCGTTCAACGACCCGCAGGCGGCGAAGGAGGTGTTCGCGGAACACGGCGACGAGATCGCGGCCGTCCTCGTCGAGCCGATACTCGCCAACAAGGGGATCGTGATGCCCGTCGACGGCTACCACGAGACGCTGCGGGACCTCTGTGACGACCACGGCTCGCTACTGATCTTCGACGAGGTGATCACCGGGTTCCGGGTGGGCGGCCTCGGCTGCGCCCAGTCGAAGTTCGGCGTCACCCCCGACGTGACGACGTTCGGGAAGATCATCGGCGGCGGCTTCCCGGTCGGCGCGATCGGCGGGAAAGCGGAGATCATCGAGGGGTTCACGCCCGCTGGCGAGGTGTTCCAGTCCGGCACCTTCTCCGGGCACCCGGTGACGATGGCCGCCGGGAAGGCCGGGCTGGAGTACGCGGCCGAAAACGACGTGTACGAGCACGTCAACCGCCTCGGTCGGCAGCTCCGGGAGGGGATCGCCGAGATCTGCGCCGAGCGCGCGCCGGAGTACACCGTCGTCGGCACCGACTCGATGTTCAAGACGGTGTTCACCCGCGAGGCGCCGGACGACGTCGACGCCTGTTGCGCGGGCGGCTGTCGGCAGGACCCGGACTGCGCCCGGTACGACTCGTGCCCAAAGACGGGCGCCGACGTGGCCGACGCTGCGACCGACCGCTGGGAGCGGGTGTTCTGGCAGAAGATGAAAGACCGAGGCGTGTTCCTCACCGCGAACCAGTACGAGTGTCAGTTCACCTCCTACGCGCACACGGAGGAGGACGTCGAGACGACGCTCGAAGCGTACCGCGAGGCGCTGTAGACCGGGCGACCGGCGATCTCCGGGCCGTCCGGCAAACCTTGCGCGCGCCGGGCGGTGCGGAACAGTTTTATATCGGAGATCGGTACATACACGCGATGACCGCAGTGGCTCGTCTCGACGCCGCCCTTCTCCGAGGCCGACGAGCCCTGCGACCGCGACGAGACGTCCGACCGCCGCGACCGGCTTCCGGCGCGGCGCGACGACGAGGCCCTTCGGGCCAGTAATCTTCATCCCTCGTCGCGTTCGCGCCGTTCCGTTCCGGAGAGTCTCGACTATCGTCACCGCGAGCGGCCGCGCTGTCTTTTTCTTACAATCTTGAAACCGCTGAATTTAAGACCGTAGGCCGGGTGTACTCTGGTAATGACGAGCGTTACACTCGCGTTCAGCGGGGGACTCGACACCACGGTCTGCGTACCGCTGCTGAAAGAGGAGTACGGCTACGACGAGGTCATCGGCGTGAACGTCGACGTCGGCCAGCCCACCGAGGAGTTCGACGAGGCCGAGGAGACCGCCGAGGCGCTGGGGCTCGACATCCACGTCGTCGACGCGAAGGATGAGTTCGCGGACCTCTGTTTCGACGCGGTGAAGTCCAACGCCAGCTATCAGGGCTACCCGCTCGGGACCGCCCTCGCGCGCCCGGTCATCGCCGAGGCGATCCTCGGCGTCGCCGAGGAGCAGGGCTGTGACGCCATCGCCCACGGCTGTACGGGGAAGGGGAACGACCAGCTCCGGTTCGAGGCCGTCTGGCGCGGCTCCGATCTTGAAGTGATCGCCCCCGTGCGCGAACTCGGCCTCACCCGCGAGTGGGAGATCGACTACGCCGCGGAGAAGGACCTGCCCGTCGAGGCCGGCGACGGCGGCGTCTGGTCCATCGACGAGAACATCTGGTCGCGCGCGGTCGAGGGCGGGAAGCTGGAGAACCCGAACTACGAGCCGCCGGAGGACATCTACGAGTGGACCGCCGAGCCGGAGGGCGAGACCACCATCGAGGTGACGTTCGAGGAGGGGATCCCCGTCGCCGTCGACGGCGAGGCGATGGACCCCGTGCCGCTCATCCAGCACCTCAACGAGCACGCCGGGGGGTACGGCGTCGGCCGCACCGACGTGATGGAGGACCGCATGCTCGGGCTGAAGGTGCGCGAGAACTACGAGCACCCGGCCGCGACGGTCCTGCTGACGGCCCACCAGGCACTCGAAGATCTCGTCCTGACGAAGAACGAGCGCTCGTTCAAGAAGGGGATCGAGCAGGAGTGGTCGGAGAAGGCGTACGAGGGGCTCGTGTTCGCGCCCGTCGTCGACGCGCTGAACGCCTTCGTCGACGAGACGCAGGACGTGGTGACCGGCACGGCGACCGTGAAGGTGTCCGGCGGCGACTGCCGCGTCGTCGCCCGCGACTCCGAGTACGCCGTCTACTCCGAGGAGATGGCCTCGTTCAACACCGAGGACGTCGCCGGCATCGCCCAGTCGGACGCGACGGGCGTCGCGAAGTACCACGGACTCCAGGAGCGCCTCGCCAACGACGTGAAGGCGAGCGTCTCGAAGCCCGAGCTCGCGACGGACGGGTCCGGCGAGACGGACGGGTCCGACGCGGACGATAACTAGATGACCGACGACGATCCCGACGCGAGCGACGCGGACGAGGCGGCCGGCGGTGACGACACCGCCGTCCGGCGCGAGCGCTTCAGCGGCGGACCTGCCCGCGAGTTCCTGTCGAGCCTCGCGGCCGACGCCGCAATCTTCGAGGCGGACCTCGCCGTCGACCGGGCGCACACGGTGATGCTCGCCGAACAGGGGGTCGTCGACGGCGGGGTCGCGGGCGAGATACTCGCCGCGCTCGACGAGGTGGAGGCCGCCGGCCACGGCGCGCTCCCGGACGGCGAGGACGTCCACGAGGCGATCGAGACCGCCGTCATCGACCGGGTCGGCCCGGACGGCGGCCGGATGCACACCGCCCGCTCGCGCAACGACGAGGTGGCGACGTGTATCCGGTACCGGCTGCGCGAGGACCTGCTCGACGCCGCCGAGGCGACCGTCGCCGCCCGGGAGGCGCTCGTCGAGGTCGCCGAGGAACACGCGGAGACGGTGATGCCGGGGTACACCCACCTCCAGCCGGCACAGCCGACGACGGTCGCGCACTACCTGCTGTCGTACGAGGGCGGGCTCGCGCGCGACACGGAGCGGCTCCTGGACGCGTACGACCGCGTCAACCGGTCGCCGCTCGGCGCGGCCGCGTTCGCCGGGACGCCGTTCGACGTCGACCGCGACCGGACCGCGGAGCTGCTCGGCTTCGACGGGACGGTCCGCAACTCGATGGACGCCGCCTCGGCGCGCGACTTCCTCGCGGAGACGGCGACGGCGCTCGCGACGCTCGCGACGACGCTATCGGGGCTCGCCGAGGACCTGATCGTTTTCTCGAACAAGGGGGTCCTCGAGCTGGCGGACGCGTACGCCTCGACCTCGTCGATCATGCCCCAGAAGAAGAACCCCGACACGCTGGAGCTGACCCGCGGCGTCGCGGGCGACGCGATCGGGGAGGCGACCGGTACGTTGAGCCTCCTGAAGGGGCTGCCGCGGGCGTACAACCGCGACCTCCAGCGCGCCCACGCGAGCGTCTTCGATATCGCCGGCGACGTGCGCGAAGCGACCGAGATCGCTGCGGGCGCGGTCGCGACCGCCGAGTGGGACGCGGACGCGCTCGCGGCCGCCGCGGGCGAGGGGTTCTCGACGGCCACGGGGGTCGCCGACCTGCTCGCGATGGCGGGCCTCCCGTTCCGGACCGCCCACGAGATCGTCGCGAGCGCCGCCCCCGCGGTCGGAGACGGCGACGACCCAGCGACCGCCGCCGCAAAAGTTGACGAGGCCGCACAGGCGGTACTGGGCGAGTCCCTCTTCGAGCGCGTGTCCCGCGACGAGGTGGAACGCGTCCTCGATCCGGCCGCGAGCGTCGCGAGCCGCGACTCCGCGGGCGGCCCCGCGCCGGAGGCGGTCGCGGCGGACCTGACGGCCGCGACCGCAGGGATCGACGCGGACGCGACGGCGCTCGACGACCGCCGCGAGGCGCTGGCGGCGGCGGCCGAGGCGCTCGACGCGGAGGTGGCGACGTATGAGTGATCGTGGGACCGACCGCGGTGGTCGCCGCGGGCGGACACCGAACCGGCCGCCGCCGCCGAACCGACCGCCGCAGCCGGACCGACTGCGACGACCGCCGCGACCGGGGGTCGACCGACGACCCCCGGTCGCGAACTCGTCTCCGCGAGGAGACGAACAAGTAACTAGGATCTGATAGTCCGGTTCGTCCGGGCGCTTTCGGCCGCTCTCGAACCGATAGCCGTTGCTTTAGCTAGTGTATACTTTTTGGTAAGTTCGGAAGATTTATGGTATCGGGTCACCCAGAGTGGAGTACGATGACAAGCGACACCGACACGCTGACCGCGGAGGACCCGATCGCGGGCGAGGAAATCGAGATCCCGGCCGACGTGGAGGTCGGCGAGATCATCGACAGTCCGGTCACGGGGACCGAGCTGGAGGTCATCTCGCTCGACCCGGTCGTCTTGGAGGAGGCGCCAGAGCTCGAGGAGGACTGGGGCGAGTAGATGGCGACGACCGCCGCGGCCGCGACACCCGAGTGGTCGACATGCGCGTGAACACCGACCCGAACGGAGGGGAATCGACGTGCGCGTAGGCGTCCTCTACTCGCGGATCCGGAAAGACGAGAAGCTCCTGCTCGGCGAGCTCCGCGAGCGGGGCCACGACGTGGCGAAGATCGACGTGCGCAAGGAGCGGTTCGGCCTGGACTCGACGACGGCCGCCGTCGACGACCTCGACCTCGTGGTCGACCGCTGCCTGTCGACGAGCCGGTCGCTGTACGCGACGCGGTTCCTCGACAGCTACGGCGTCCCCGTGGTGAACGGCCCGGAGACGGGCGACGTCTGCGCCGACAAGGCGAAGAACTCGCTCGCGCTCGCCGAGGCGGACGTGCCGACCCCGGCGACGGAGGTCACGTTCACGACGGAGGCCGCCCTAGAGGCGATCGAGTCGTTCGGCTACCCGTGCGTCCTCAAGCCCGTGACCGGCTCGTGGGGGCGGCTGATGGCGAAGATCGACTCGCGGAACGCCGCCGAAGCGATCTTGGAACACAAGGAGACGCTCGGCCACTACGAGCACAAGGTGTTCTACGTCCAGGAGTTCGTCGACAAGCCCGGCCGCGATATCCGCGTGCTGGCGGTCGACGGCGAGCCGGTCGCGGCGATGACGCGCTCCTCGGACCACTGGCTCACGAACGCCGCGAAGGGCGGCGAGACGGAGCCGTTCGAGCTCGACGAACGCGCGACCGAACTCGTCGAGAAGGCCTCGGAGGCCGTCGGCGGCGGTATGCTCGGCGTCGACCTGATGGAGGTGGGAGTCGAGGCGGAATCGGACACCGCCGAGACCGGCGTCGGCGCAGACGGCGACGGCGCGGCCGACGACTATACCGTCCACGAGGTGAACCACACCGTCGAGTTCAAGGCGCTCGACGCGGCCACCGACGTCGACGTCCCGGCGCGGGTCGTCGACTGGCTGGAGGCGAAGGCGACCGAGCTGGCCGACGGAGCCGTCGCGGGGGCCGACGCGTGACCGTAGACGCCGAGGACAGCGGTGCGGCCACCGACGCCTACACCGCCAGCGTCGTCGGCGGCACCGGGTTCACCGGCGGCGAGCTGCTGCGGCTCCTCGCCGGCCATCCGAACTTCGAGGTCGTCCAGGCGACCTCGCGGTCGGCCGACAACATGACCGTCGGGCGCTCGCACCCGAACCTGCGCGGGCTCGACCTTCGCTTCTCGGACCCCGAGGACCTCGAATCGGTCGACGTGCTGTTCGCGGCGACGCCGCACGGCGTCTCGATGGAACGCATCGACGAGTTCACCGAGGCCGCCGACACCGTGGTCGACCTCTCGGCGGACTTCCGGCTCCCCGAGGCCGACGCCTACGACGAGTGGTACGACGGGCACGAGTCGCCGGAGTACTTGGAGCGCGCGGAGTACGCGCTCCCGGAGATCAACCGCGGGAACCTCCCCGGCGCCGACCTGATCGCCGGCGGGGGCTGTAACGCGACCGCGACGATCCTCGGGCTGAAGCCCCTCGTCGACGCCGGCGCGCTCGGTCCCGAGAGCGGCGAGGTCGTCGTCGACGTGAAGGTCGGCTCTTCGGAGGGCGGCGCGGGCGGCGGCGCGGCCTCCTCGCACCCGGAGCGCTCGGGCGTCGTGCGCCCGTACGCCCCGACCGGCCACCGCCACGAGGCGGAGATCGAGGCGTACATCGGGCTCTCCGTCTCCTTCACGGTCCACGCGGTCGACATGGTCCGCGGCGCGAGCGCGACGTGTCACGTCTTCCCCGACGAGCCGGTCTCGAAGGGGGACCTCTGGGGCGCGTACCGCGACGCCTACGCGGACGAACCGTTCGAGCGGATCGTCTCGGGCGGGGGCGGCGTCTACCGCTACCCCGAGCCGAAGGCGGTCGCCGGGACGAACCACGGCGAGGTCGGCTTCGAGCTCGACCCCGGCAACCGCCGTGTGGTCGTCTTCTCGGCGATCGACAACATGATGAAAGGCTCCGCCGGGCAGGCGGTCCACGCGGCGAACGTCGCCCTCGGACTGCCCGAGACGGCGGGCCTCGAGTTCGACGGGCTCCACCCGGTGGGTGCGCCGTGACGGGGAGTGGTTCCGAACCGGCGGCCGAGCCGCCCGTCGTCGTCAAGGTCGGCGGCGCGAAGGCGGTCGACCCGGCCGGCGCGGTCGGCGACGTCGCGCACCTCGCGGCCAACGGGCGCCCCGTCGTCGTCGTCCACGGCGGCTCGACGGTCGTCGACGAGACGCTCGAACGGCTCGGCATCGAGCCCGACTACGTCGAGTCCGCCTCGGGCGTCACCGGGCGGTTCACCGACGCGGAGACGATGGAGGCGTTCGCGATGGCGATGGCCGGCAAGCTCAACACCGAACTGACGGCACAGTTCCGCTCGGCCGGAGTCGACGCGGTCGGCCTCTCCGGGGTCGACGGCGGCCTCCTCGCCGGGCCGCGTAAGTCCGCGGTCCGCGTCGTCGAGGACGGGAAGCGGAAGATCCGGCGCGGCGACCACTCCGGGCGGATCGAGTCGGTGAACGCCGACCTCCTCGCCGACCTCCTCGACGGCGGCTACACGCCGGTCGTCTCGCCGCCGATGGCGGGCGACGAGGGCGACGGCGAGGTGACGGCGGTCAACGCCGACGCCGACCGCGCGGCCGCGGCGGTCGCGGGCGCGCTCGACGCCGACCTCGTCCTCCTGACCGACGTGGCGGGCGTGTACGCCGACCCGGACGACCCCGAGACGCGCATCGACGCGGCCGCGACGCCCGACGAGTTGGCGGCCGTCGAGGACGCGGCCGAGGGGTTCATGAGCAAGAAGGTGATGGCCGCGAGAGAGGCGCTCGAAGGCGGAGCCGGCCGCGTCGTGATCGCGGACGCCAACGTCCGCGACCCGGTCGTCGCCGCGCTCGGCGGCGAGGGGACGACAATCGAGCGGGCGGCGCTCGGCGGCGACGGAACAGCGGGGGGAGACGACGAGGCAGCGGACGGCCAAACCGGAGAGGCGGACGGCGACAGCGGACCCGCCGAGCCCGACGGAGGTGAGACCGCGTGAGCGGCTTCGTCTTCTCGGAGAAGCCGATTGGGATCGCCTCGGGAGATGGGGTACACCTCACCGACACGAACGGCACGGAGTACCTCGACTTCGGGGCCAGCTACGCCTGTACGCCGGTCGGCCACTGCCACCCGGAGGTCGTCGACGCCGCGACGAGCCAACTGGAGGAGCTGCTGTACGTCCAGGCGTCGTACCCGCACGCGGCGCGGACGGCGCTGTACGAGCGGTTGGCCGAGGTCGCGCCCGTCGACGTCGACAACGTCTGGCTCTGTAACTCCGGGACGGAGGCGAACGAGGCCGCGCTGAAGTTCGCCCGGCACGCGACGGGCCGCGAGAAGATAATCGCGACCACGCAGGGGTTCCACGGCCGGACGATGGGGACCCTCGCGACGACGTGGAAGGACAAGTACAAGGACGGGTTCGGCCCGCTCGCGGGCGGCGTCGAGTTCGTCGAGTACGGCGACGCCGAGGCGATGCGCGAGGCGGTCGACGAGGACACCGCCGCGGTCATCTTGGAGCCGCTCCAGGGCGAGGGCGGGATCAACCCCGTCCCGACCGAGTACCTTCAGGCTGTCCGCGTCGCGACCGCCACCTCCGGCGCGGCGATGATCCTCGACGAGATCCAGACCGGGCTCGGGCGCACCGGAGACATGTGGGCCGCCGACCGCCACGACGTGGTACCGGACATCCTCACGACCGCGAAGGGGCTCGGCAGCGGGCTCCCGATCGGCGCGACGCTGTGTCGCGACTGGATCGCCGAGGACTCGGGCGATCACGGCTCGACGTTCTCCGGCGGGCCCGTAGTGTCGGCCGCGGCGGGCGCCACCCTCGACGTGATCGAGCGCGAGGACCTCCCGGCCCACGCCGAGGCGGTCGGGAACTACCTCCGCAGCGAGCTCCGCGACCGCCTCGGCGACGACGTGCGCGACGTGCGCGGCGACGGGCTGATGGTCGGGATCGAGGTGCGCCGCGGGTCGAACCGCCTGCTGCGCGACCTCGCCATCGACCACCAGATCCTCGCGCTGCCGGCGGGGCGGACCGTGCTGCGCCTGCTGCCGCCGCTGACGATCGAGCGCGAGCACGCCGACGCCGTCGTCGACGCGATAGCCGAGGTGGTCGGCTGATGGCGGCCGGCAAGGAACAGGATCGGGAGGGCGGCGAGGCGGCCGACGACGCCGCGGCCGGCGGCACCGACGTCGTCGCCGGCGGCGGCTACCCCGCGGCCTGCGACACGCCCGCCCGGAAGCTGCTGTACGACATGGTCTCGATCCCCTCGCCGTCGCGCAACGAGGAGCGGGCGGCCGAGCGCCTCGTCGACTTCTTCGAGGCGAACGGCCGGAAGGCGTGGATCGACGAGGTCGGCAACGTCCGCGCCCCGGCGAACGACGCCGTGCTCCTCACCTCGCACGTCGACACCGTCCCCGGCGACATCCCTGTCGAGGTGCGGTCCGCGCCGTCCGAGGGCGAGCTGCCGGAGCCCTCCGACGTCCGCGTCGGCGACCCCGGCGACCCCGTGTTGTGGGGTCGCGGGTCGGTCGACGCGACCGGACCGCTCGTCTCGATGGCGGTCGCCGCGGTGAAGACCGGCGTCTCCTTCGCGGGCGTCGTCCGCGAGGAGGTCGACTCCGGCGGCGCGCGCCACCTCATCGGCGACCGCGACGCGCCGGAGGCGGTGGTCAACGGCGAGCCGTCGGGCTGGCAGGGGATCACGCTCGGCTACCGCGGCCTGCTCGAGGGGACGTACGTGAACACCAGCGAGTCGGGCCACTCCTCGCGGCCGGAGCCGAACGCGATCCAGCACGCGATCGACTGGTGGCACGGCGTCGAGGAGGCGTTCACGCCGGACGACGCGGAGACCGCCGTGTTCGACCAGGTGACGACCAAGCCCATCTCGGTCGACGGCGGCCTGAGCGACGACGGCCTCGCCGTGGAGGCGACAGTGGACGTCCAGCTGCGGATCCCGCCGTCGCGGCCGGTCGACGAGATCCACGAGCTCGCGGAGGCGGAGCTGTCGACCGGCACCGTCCGCTGGGGCGAGCCGATGCCGCCCGTGATGGAGAGTCCGCGGACCGACCTCGCGCGGGCGTTCCGCGTCGCGATCCGGTCCGCAGGCGGCGACGTGCGCCTGCTCCGGAAGACCGGCACGAGCGACATGAACCTCTTCGCGGCCGCGTGGGACTGCCCGATGGTCACCTACGGGCCCGGGAACTCCGACCTCGACCACGCGCCCGACGAGCGGCTCCCGCTACCCGACCTCGACCGCGCCGTGCGCGTGCTGACCGAGGTCTGCCGCGAGCGACTGTAACCCGACACACCTCTCCGAAACCGACTGTTTTCGAACGACACCACCACCCGACACCACACCAACGATGCCCCTCGCAACCGACGACTTCCTCGACATCGACGACGTGACGCCCGCCGAACTGGACGCCCTGCTCGACCGCGCCGCCGCGATGAAGGCGGGCGAGACCGACCCTCGACTCGGGGACGCGACGCTGGGGATGATCTTCGAGAAACCCTCGACGCGCACCCGGGTCTCCTTCGAGACGGGCATGACTCGACTCGGCGGCCACGCGATGTTCCTCGGCCCCGACGACATCCAGCTCGGCCACGGCGAGCCGCTGAAGGACACGGCGCGGGTCCTCGGCCGGTACGTCGACGGCGTGATGGCCCGGCTGTTCGACCACGAGGACGTGGAGACCCTCGCCGAGTACGCCGACTGTCCCGTGATCAACGGGCTCACCGACGAGGCGCACCCCTGTCAGACGCTCGCCGACCTCCTCACGATCCGGGAGACGGTCGGCGAGGACGCCACGGTCGCGTGGGTCGGCGACGGCAACAACGTCGGGCAGTCGTTCGTCGTCGGCGCGGCGATGGCCGGCGTCGACGTGGAGGTCGCCACGCCCGCCGACTACGGGATGGACCCCGACGTGTTCGACCGCGCCGCCGAGTTCGGCGCAGACGTGGCGCCGACGGCTGATCCGGCGACCGCTATCGAGGGCGCCGACGTCGTTTACACCGACGTCTGGATCTCGATGGGGCAGGAGGACGAGCGCGAGGAGAAGCTCGCCGCCTTCGACGGGTTCCAGGTGAACGCCGACCTGCTCGCGGACACCGGCGCGAAGGTGATGCACTGCCTGCCCGCGCACCGCGGCGAGGAGATCACGGACGGCGTGCTCGAATCCGACCGGGCATTGGTCTGGGACCAAGCGGAGAACCGGATGCACGCGCAGAACGCGCTGCTCGTCGAGCTGCTCGGCGAGGCGTGAGGGCGCCGCTGGCGGGGCCGAACCGGAACTGCCGCGGCCTCACCGGCGGTACGGCGGCTCGCGGTCGTCCATGAGGAAGACGCTGTCTTGGTTCGGGTCGAAGTACACCTCCAGCGCGCGGAGGGCGCCCACGTACGCCGCGACCGCGGCGAACACGAACGAGATAGCTGCCGGAACGACGAGGCCGAGGACCATACCGAGTCGATCCTGCCGCGGCGGACTAATGCGTGTCGGCGGAGCGGCGGCGCGTGCCGACGAGCGCCCGCGGGGCGCGAGTCGCACGCGCGAGGGACGCGGTGAGCGACGGGCGACCGAAGGGAGCCCGGAGTGAACCGCAAGGCTGGGGCGGTGTGAGGTGCGGCGCCGTGTGGTCGGGGCGGGACTCGAAGGGGCAGTCGCCGGCGGCGAAGCCGCCGGCTGCCCGTGGCGCGTAGCGCCACGCTGCCGCGAGGCCGAAGGCCGCAGTAAGCACCGCAACGAGGGAGCGTCAGCGACCGAGTGAGGCGCGCAACAGGGCGCGCGAGTCTCGCGGCTAGGGCTTCGGAGGTGTCGTCGGCGATCAGCAGGTGTCTGCGTAGAGCCGGGCGGCTGGGGATTGGGAGGCGGTCGCCGTAGAACCGCAGTTCACGAACGACCGAGCGTCTGAGGCGCTGACGGTGTCTGCTGTCGATCCGCAATCAGTGGTAGAAACAGCACCGACCGGATCTAGTTCCCGGTCCAGCGCAGTATCGCGAGCGTCCCCTCGAAGAGGGCGATCATCGTGAGCGTCACGATGATCGGCGCCATCCCGGTCGGATCGGGGCTGAACAGGAACGCGATCCCGAGGAACGACCCCCAGAAGATCAGCCGCTTCGCCTCCAGCCACTGCCGGGTGACGAGGTTCATCATGATCGCGAGCATGATGAAAAGCGGGATCTGGAAGACGATCGCCATGAACGCGAGCATGATGACGATCAGGTTGAACGTCTCCGCGAGCCCGAAGGCGATCGTCGCGGCGTCGGAGGTGTAGGTGGTGAAATACGAGAAGATCGCGGGCAACACGAGGAAGTGCGCGAACGCGATCCCGACACCGCCTAAGATTAGGCTCGTCGGGACCGCCGCGAGGTAGTAGCGGCGCTCCGTCTCGTAGAGTCCCGGGCGCATGAACCGGTACGTCTCGTAGACGAACGCCGGGAGCCCGACCACGACGCCTGCGAGACCGGCCACCTTCAGGCGGGTGAGCGGGAGTTCGAGCGGGCCGTACAGCCGCGGGCGGTTCTCCAGCGGCGCCGGGATGTGGTAGCTCCAGAAGTAGTTGATCAGCTCCGTCGACTCGGTGACGACGACGAGCGTCGCCAGCCCGCCGATGAGGAAGACGACCGCGAGCCGGCGCATCATCTCCTCGATGTGCGCGGCCAGCGGCATCTCCTCGTCCGTCTCCGGCCCTTCGATACCCTCGAACGGCTCGTCCTCGACGGCCGTGGCGGCGTCGGCGGTCGGTGCGTCCGCGGTCGTCGCCGGCGTGCCGCCGTCGCCGAGGCTCTGGGCGTCGTCCGTCGCCGGGAGGCCGTCAGTCGACGGGTCGGCGGCGTCCGCGGAGCCGGTGGCCGCGGAGGCGGCCGAGTCGGCGTCAGCGGAGGCGGTCGAGTCGGCGTCGACCGCGGCGGGGTCCACCTCGGGTCCGACCTCTGCTTCGACCTCGGACTCGACGCTCTCGGACGCGGCGTCGACGGACTCGACGCTCTCGCCGCCCTCTCCGGCGGCGTCGCTCTCGGGTTCGTCCTCGTCGGTCGACCCGTCAGCGGCGGCCGAGTCGTCGTCGCGCGGCCGGTCCGAGTCGTCCATTCAGTTGCCCTACGCGACCGGGCGGTTATCAACCTTTTCGGATGGCTGCGTCGCGCGGGGGCGAAACCGGGTCTCGCGGCGGCGACGGAGCGACCGAAGCGGCGGCCTGGCCGGGCCCGGCGGGCTCGTAACTGCTCAACGGCCCCGCGACGGCTCGGCGGCCGGAGCGCCCGCGGTCGAAAAGGTTGATAACGGCGACGACCGTCGCCTTCCGTATGGCGAGCGCCCTCGACGAAGACACCCAGCAGTCGATCGCGGAGGGCCGCGAGACGGCGAAGGCGTTCCTTCGATCGATCCAGAAGGATCTCCAGAAGGTGTTCGTCGTCTTCCTCATCGGCTTCCTCGCGACGTTCTGGGCGCTCCGAACGTACATCTGGGACCGGCTGCGGGAGGTGACCGAGTCCAACATGAGCGCCGCCGTCGCCGAGGAGGCGGACATCATCGCGACGACCCCGTTCGAAGTGATCCTCCTCCAGGCGAAGATCGGGCTGATCGTGGGCGCGATCGCCGCGATCCCGCCGCTGATCTACGTCACCCGCGACGAACTCCGCGCTCGCGGTATGTGGCCGCAGTCGCCGATCGCCCGCTGGAAGCTCGCGCTCCTCGGACTGCTCGCCGCGGGGCTGTTCTCCGCCGGCGTCGCCTACGGCGTCTTCGCCTTCTTCCCGCTGATGTTCGGCTTTCTCGCGGAGTTCGGGCTGGAGGCCGACATCCAGCCCACCTACGGGATCGTGATGTGGACTGAGTTCATCGTCTTCCTCTCCCTCTCGTTCGGCCTCGCCGGACAGATGCCGATGGTCATCACCGGGCTGTCGTACGCCGAGATCGTCCCGTACGAGACGTTCCGCGACAAGTGGCGCTACGCGGTCGTCGCCATCTTCGTGTTCGGCGCCGTCTTTTCGCCGCCGGACCCGTTCACCCAGCTACTGTGGGCGTTCCCGCTGGTCGCGCTGTACGGCTTCAGCCTCTACCTCGCGAAGCTCGTCGTCACGGCGAAACGGAGCTCCGACCGGATCGACGTGCTCGGCGCCGTGCGGAACCACTGGAACGTCGTCGGGGGCGCGACCGTCCTCGGTGGCGCGCTCGTGTACGGCTTCTACGAGTACGGCGGTCGAACCGCGGTCAACGACCTGCTCCGGCTCGCGGGGAGCACGCGGCGGTTCCTCGAACCGGGCGCCGGGCTCGGCGTCGACCCGACGACCGCGCTCGGCGTCTACGCGGCCGCGTGGGCGATCGCGTCCGCGGCCGTCGCGACGCTGTGGGCGGTGTACACCGACCTCGACACCGCGAGCGCGGGCTACCGGTACGGCGACCCGACCGCCATCGACGTGGGCGAACTCGACGCCGCGGGCGTGCGGGCGGCCCCCGCGGACGCGTTCGCCGAGATGGGCGAAGAGGAGTCACTCGCGCTCGCGCAATCCGCGATCGACGACGACGACCCGGAGAAGGCGCAGGCGATCCTCGACCGCTTCGACGAGGCGAACGAGGGGAGCGACGGCGACGCGGACGGCGACGGCGACGCGGACGGCGACGGCGGCGCGGACGACGCCGGCGAGGACGGGCTCGTCGGGAACGTCCAGAACCGGACCTCGCGGGCGAGTTCGACGTTCCTCGCGGAGCTCACCGACGGGAACGAGGAGGAGGCCGAAGACGACATCGGCGGCTACTACACGGACCTCAAGTTCATCTTCGACTCGCTGCGCACGCGGTCGTTCCGGATCGTCGCGGTGTTCGGCGCCGTGATGGCGGCCGCGTTCACGTGGCTGTACCTCGGCGGGCTCGGAACGGTCCGGGGCGACCTCGAACGGCGCGTGCCCGCGGAGGTCGAGGGCGGGATCAACATCATCACGCTCCACCCGGTCGAGGCGCTCATCTTCATGGTGAAGTTCTCGGTGATGCTCGGGATCTTCGCCGCGTTCCCCGTGGCCCTCTACTACGCGTGGCCCGCGCTCCGCGAGCGCGGCTTCGTCGCCGGGCGGCTCTATCAGGTGTACCTGTGGGCGGGCGCGCTCGGCGCCGGGATGATCGGCGGCTTCGCGCTCGGGTACGCGTACATCGCCCCCGGGATCATCGGCTGGCTCGTCACCGACGCGCGCCTCGCGGACATGGTCATCACCTACCAGGTGAGCGACTTCCTCTGGCTCGTCATCTACACGACCATCGGGATCGGCTTCCTCGCGGACATCCCCATCGCGATGGTCCTGCTGAACAACGCCGGCGTCCCGTACCGCGTGTTCCGCGCCCGCTGGCGCGAGGTGACGATCGGGATCCTGCTCGTCGCGGCCGTGTTCACCCCCGCCGACGTGATCACGATGTTCCTCGCGACGATCCCGTTGATGTTGGCGTACGGCGTCGGCGTCGGCGTCCTCTTCCTCGTCACCTTCGGGGGGCGGCGGGACCTCTCTCCGCCCGCGGAGTTCGTCGGGGAGTGAGTCCCCGCGCTCGGCGCGGCCGACGGCGAGAACGGGCGCTGCCGGTCCCCGCGACCGACGACTATTCCCGCGCGCGCCCGCAACGGACGAAGTGAAATGAGCAAGGACTACATCGAGGTCCGCGGCGCCGAGGAACACAACCTCAAGGACCTCGACGTCCGGATCCCGCGGGAGGAGTTCACCGTCGTCACCGGGCTCTCTGGCTCGGGGAAGTCGTCGCTCGCGTTCGACACCGTCTACGCAGAGGGACAGCGCCGCTACATCGAGTCGCTGTCGGCGTACGCGCGCAACTTCCTCGGACAGATGGACAAACCGCAGGTGGAGTCCGTCGAGGGGCTCTCGCCGGCGATCTCGATCGACCAGAAGAACGCGGCGAACAACCCACGGTCGACGGTGGGGACCGTCACCGAACTCCACGACTACCTCCGGCTGCTGTACGCCCGGATCGGCACCCAGTACGACCCCGTCACGGGCGAGGAGGTCGGCGAGCAGTCCGCCCAGGACATGGTGAAGCAGATCCTCGACCTGCCCGAGGGCACGCGGGCGAAGATCGCCGCCCCGGTCATCCGCGACCAGAAGGGCGCCTTCGAGGACTTATTCGAGGAGCTGGTGAGCGACGGGTACAGCCGCGTCGAGATCGACGGCGAGCCCGTCGATCTCACCCTCGACGACCCCGACCTCGACGAGAACTACGACCACACGATCGACGTGATCGTCGACCGCGTTCGGGTGGCCTCGGACGCGCGCTCGCGGATCACCGACTCGGTCGAGACCGCCCTCGAGGAGGCGGGCGGCGTCCTCAAGCTGATCGTCCCCGACCCGCCCGAGGACGTTCCCTTCGCGTCGAACGCGCGCTCGACGGGATCGCTCGCGGCCGACGCCGACGGCGACGACCGCCTCGTCGTCGAGTTCTCCGAGGAGCTGGGCAACCCCAACTCCGACGTACAGTTCTCCGCGATCGAGACGCGCTCGTTCTCCTTCAACAGTCCGTACGGCGCCTGCCCGGAGTGCGAGGGGATCGGCTCGACGAAGGAGGTCGACGAGGACCTCGTCGTCGAGGACCCCTCGAAGCCGCTGAAGCACGTGTTCGAGCCGTGGAGCTACGACCGCACCTACTACTCGCGCCAGCTCGACAACGTCGCGGAGCACTTCGGCGTCGACCTCGACACGCCCTTCGAGGAGCTCGACGAGTCGATCCGGCGGCAGTTCCTCTACGGCACCGACGGGATGGTCCACTTCGAGTGGACGACGAAGAACGGCACGCGCGAGAAGACGGAGCGCTTCGAGGGCGTCATCCCCAACTTGGAGCGCCGCCACGTCGAGACCGACTCCGAGCGCGCCCGCGACCACATCGAGGAGTACATGGCCGTGACCACCTGTCCCGAGTGCGAGGGCACCCGACTGAAGGAGCAGTCGCGGCACGTCCTCGTCGCCGGCACGTCGATCACCGAGGTGAACGAGCTGTCGATCGCCGACGCCCGCGAGCACTTCGAGGGAATGGAGGCGGAGCTGAACGAGCGCGAGACGACGATCGCCGAGGAGATTTTAAAAGAGATCCGCGCGCGGCTCGGCTTCATGGAGGAGGTCGGGCTGGAGTACCTCACGCTCGACCGCGAGGCGTCGACGCTGTCTGGCGGCGAGAGCCAGCGCATCCGGCTCGCGACGCAGGTCGGCTCCGGACTGGTGGGCGTCCTCTACGTCCTTGACGAGCCTTCCATCGGCCTCCACCAGCGCGACAACGACCGTCTGCTCGACACGCTCGAAGGGCTCCGCGACCTCGGCAACACGCTGCTCGTCGTCGAACACGACGAGGAGACGATGCGGCGCGCCGACGAGATCATCGACATGGGCCCCGGCCCCGGCAAGCGCGGCGGCGAGGTCGTCGCGCAGGGCGACTTCGACGAGGTGGTCGGGACCGACGAGTCGGTGACCGCCGACTACCTCGCGGGCCGGAAGTCGATCCCGGTGCCCGACGAGCGGCGCGAGCCAGACGGCGAACTCGTGGTGACGGGCGCGCGCCAGCACAACCTGAAGGACCTCGACGTGCCGATCCCGCTCGGCACGTTGACGACCGTCACCGGCGTCTCCGGCTCGGGGAAGTCGACGCTCGTCAACGACATCCTCTACAAGGGGCTGGCGCGAGAGATGAACGACAACACCTCGGTCGATCCCGGCGCACACGACGCGATCGAGGGGCTCGACGGGGTCGAGACGGTGCGGCTCATCGACCAGTCGCCGATCGGGCGGACGCCGCGGTCGAACCCCGCGACGTACACGGACGTGTTCGACCACGTCCGAGAGCTGTTCGCGGAGACGAAGCTCTCGAAGCGCCGCGGCTACGAGAAGGGCCGCTTCTCGTTCAACGTGAAAGGCGGCCGCTGTGAGGAGTGCGGCGGGCAGGGGACCGTCAAGATCGAGATGAACTTCCTCTCGGACGTGTACGTCCCCTGCGAGGAGTGCGGCGGCGCCCGCTACAACGACGAGACGCTCGACGTGGAGTACAAGGGGAAGACCATCGCCGACGTGCTCGACATGAGCGTCGCGGAGGCGTACGACTTCTTCGAGAGCCACCGCGGGCTCGAACGCCGCCTGAAACTGCTGAAGGACGTGGGGCTCGGCTACATGGAGCTGGGCCAGCCCTCCACCACCCTCTCGGGCGGCGAGGCGCAGCGCGTCAAGCTCGCCGAGGAGCTCGGCAAGCGCGCGACCGGCGACACGCTCTACCTGCTCGATGAGCCGACGACGGGGCTCCACAAGGAGGACGAGCGTAAGCTGATCGACGTGCTCCACCGCCTCGTCGACGCCGGCAACACCGTTGTCGTCATCGAACACGAGCTCGACCTCGTGAAGAACGCCGACCACGTGATCGACCTCGGCCCCGAGGGCGGCGACGGCGGCGGCGAACTCGTCGCGAGCGGTACCCCCGAGGAGATCGCTCGGGAAGACGCCTCGCACACCGGGCGCTACCTCCGCGATATGCTGCCCGACGTGGACCTCGACGGCCCCCGCGACGACCGTCGGAAGCCCGCGGTCGCGGACGACGACTGAGCGGCGTCTGTGGTGGCTTTCGGGGCGAAATTGGGAAAAGAACTTTTGCTCGACATCGCTTGACACACGGTCATGGAACGACGGTCGTTCCTCTCCGTTGGCGGCGCAGCGGTCCTCGCGCTCGCGGCCGGGCGCTCCTCCACCGCCGAAGGCGCCGGCGGTCCCGCGGCGGCGGTCGAGGCGTACTACCGGCGGGCGAGCGCGAGCGAAGACGCAGAGGCGTTCGCGGCGGACGTTCCGGCGCTCGCGCACCCCGTCTCCCCGCTCTCGACGCTCGCCGAGGACGTGCCGATGGCGTTCGACACCACGGTGAGACAGGAACTCGCCGACGCCGCGGTCGTCGAGGAGAACGTCTCGGCCGACCGGATCCGCTCGATATCCGGATTCCTGTCGGCCTCGCTCACCGACGAGGAGCTGGAGTCGATCGCCGCGGAGAACGCGGTCGTCTCGGCGACCATTGTCGGTGGCGACGGGGGCGAGTTCGAGCGTCGGTGGCTCGTCGCGACCGACGACGGCGAGTGGGGCGTCGTGTGGCCCGGCGAACCGGAAGGACCGGTGACAGTCGTCAGGGAGTACTACCGGCGGGCGGGCGAGGCCGAGAGCGCGGCGGCGTTCGCCGACGACATCCGGGAGCTCTCGCACCCCGCGTCGCCGCTGGGCGAGGTGGCGGCGGACGTGCCGGGCCTCTTCGACGGCGCGCGGCGTCAGGGGCTCGTCGAGGCCGCCGTCGTCGCCGAGGACGTGGACGCCGAGCGCGTCCGGAGCGTCTCGGACTTCTTCGCCGGGGCCGCGGACGACGAGACGATCGAGACCGTCGCCGCGGAGAACGCGGTCGTCTCGGTGACAGTCACCGACGGCGACGGCGACGAGTTCGAACTGGAGTGGCTCGTCGCGACCGCGGACGGCGAGTGGCGGCTCGTCTGGCTCTGAGGGTGCGATCGTAACCGGGACGACGCGGCGCCGAGACCGTCGCGTTACCCCGCCGTCGGCCGACGGCCGGGCGATCCGACGGCTCTCGCAACGACGAGGAGCGCGATCAGGTCGACGGTGAGCGCCGCGATGGAACCGAAGCGGAACAGGATCAAGAGACCCAGTACCGCCACGGCGAGCCCGACGGCCGCGCGACGGGCGCGGTCACGGTCGGGGAGCAAGCGGGACACCTGAGCGCCGACGCCGACCTGCGCCGCGAAGAGGAGGACGCCGAACGGGGACACGGCTGGCATACGGCTCGATTCCGACCGAGCCTGTATGAATATGTCGGCGGGGCGACGAACGCCCGGACGGGGCGTGGGTCGGGGCGACCGCCTCGCGGCGGTGTCGGAGCGGCCGAGGCGACCCCCGCGACCCGCATCTTGATGCCGCGGCGCGCCGTCGCCCCGGTCATGCGAGAGATCACGACGGACGACGTCCCGGAAGCGCTCGGCCCGTACTCGCAGGCGATCGTCTCGGGCAACATGGTCCACGTCTCCGGGAAGACGGGCGTGGACCCCGACACGGGGGAGGCGCCCGACTCGGTCGGCGAACAGACGACGCAGACGCTCGAAAACGTCGCCGCGATTCTGGAGGCGGCCGGGACGACCCCGGACGCGATCGTGTCGGCGACCGTCTACCTCACCGACATGGACGACTACGACGCGGTGAACGAGGCGTACCGGTCGTTCCTCTCGGAGCCGTACCCGGCGCGGACCTGCGTCGAGGTGTCTCGGCTCCCCGCGCCGCTCGACGTCGAGATCACGGTCACGGCGGAGCTCGACGGCGGCGACTGAGTTCTCGGGGCGGGGGGAGACCCGCTCCCGGCTCAGAACTTCTCCAACAGGTCGCCGTAGAACTCGCCGCCGCGGTCGTCCGCGAGCTTCTCGACGATGAGCTCCGGCGTCGACCGCGCGAGGTGCCCCTTCTTCGGCGAGCGGTTCACGCGGAGTTCGCCGTCGACGAGCCCCGCGGCCTCGATGCCGTCGACCGCGACTTCGAAGTCGGCGGCGGCGCGAATCTCGCGAGCGAGGTGCGAGACGAAGACGGCGGTCGCGTCCTGGTCGTCGAGCGCCTCCAAGATGCCCGCGATGATCTTCGCGGAGGCGCCCGGCTCGGTGATGGATTCGAGTTCGTCCACCAAGACCAGCCGACCGTCGGCGCCGTCGACGAGATCGCCGAAGTCCCGCAGCGTCGCCTCGAACGCGCCGGCGTCGAGAGTGCCCTGCGACTTCGCGTAGTAGTGGATCTCCTCGAACCGCTCGACGGTCGCCGACTCGGCCGGCACGGGCATCCCCATCTGCGCGAGCACGACGACCAGCGCGACCAGATCGAGCGTCGAGGTCTTCCCGCCGGAGTTCACCCCGGAGAGCAGCGTCGCGCCCGACACGCCGTAGTCGACGGGCTCGACATCGGCGAAGTCTACGTCGAGGAGCGGGGAGCGACCGCCCTCGATGCGGAAGCCGGCGGGCGGGGCCTCGCCGCCGTCGTCGCCCGCCGGCTCGACCACCTCGGGCAGCGTACAGTCGAAGTCGCGTGCGAACCGCGCGACGGCGAGCTCGACGTCGAGTTCCAGGGCGTCGCGGACCAGCTCCTCGACCGGCTGGCGGAGGTCCCCGAGGTCGCTCGCGAGGTCGGCCTTCAGCTTCGCCGCCCGGCGGTCCCGGGCCGCGGAGAGCTCGGTCCGGAGCCGCGAGACGGCGCTCTCGTCGTGGTCGACCGGGAAAGATGGGTCGCCGCCGAAGACGCGCTCCGCGAGCTCCGCCTCCTCGGGCTCCAGTCGGAGCGCGTCGGCGAGGTGTTCGCGGGCGGCGTCGACGGCCGCGTCGTACTCGTCGGCGAGCTCGCGGTCCAGCAGGGAGTCCACGCGGGCGCCCTGCTCGACGAGGGAGAGGAAGTCGGTCCCCTCGATGGTGACGTCGCGCTCGCGGATCGCCTCGCGCAGCCGGTCATCGGCGACGGAGGCGGCCGTCGACACCGCGGCGTCGAGGTCGTCGACGGCGGCGGTGAGCCGGTCCAGCTCCGCGTCGCCGGCGATCGTGCCGTCGTCGTCGAGCCGCGAGAGCGCGTCGCGCAGGCGGTCGAGGGCGACCGGAGGGCCGCCGCCCGAGACGGGGTCGCCGGCCGCCGCGGCCGCCTCGTGGACCGCCGCGGCCGCCTCCAGCCGGTCGCGGTTCTCGGCGAAGAAGGCGAGCAGCCGCTCGGGCACCGTCTCCGCCGGCGCCTCCAGCGCGTCCGGCCGCACGCTCACGTCGCCCTCCACGTCGAGCCCGGCGAACGACTCGTCCAAGACGATCACGGACGCGTACGAGCGGCCCAGCTCGGAGACGTCACGCGCGTCCTCGACGGTCTCGACGGAGAGCTCGGGGACCTCCGCCTCGGCGCGCGCGAGCGTCTCGGCGTCAGCCGTCGCGAGGCAGCGGTCGCGGACGCGGACGGTCGGGGGGTCCGACAGGGGCGCGCAGTCCGCGAGCGCCTCGCGGACCGCCGGGTCGGGGTCGCGGTCGGCCGCGTCGGCGGCGAACGACTGCGCCTCCGCGATCCGCGAGGCGGACGCGCTCGGGTAGAACGTCTCCAGCCGCTTCGCCGCGTAGTCGGTGACGGTGCGCTCGCGCAGCAGGTCGATCGCCTCCCGGTACAGCTCGCGGGCGCGGTCGGTGGCCAGCACGCGACCGTCGTCGCCGTGGCGGCGCCGGATCGCTCCGCGAGCGATGCGGGCCGCGCGGGCCTCGTTGACGCCCGGCGCGCGGGCGATGGCGGCCACGTCGCCGGACTCGACGGTCGCGACCGGGTCGTCGAGTTCGCGCAGCGAAGCGGCCGTCTTGGCGCCGACGCCGGGGATCGCCTCCAGCTCCATCTACCCGCCGGTATCACGGCAACGGTGTAAAGCGTGCGGGTCGCTCCCGCGGATCCCCGCGGCGTCCGGCGGGTCGGGGGGCGGCGCGCGTCTCAGAGCGAGGACCAGCGCGCCGGGTGCGACGCCCTTTTTCGCGCTCGTCGCCAACGCCTGCCATGAGTCAGGACGCGCGTGCCGTCGGCGACGGGTCGCTCGACCCCGAGGCGGCGGCGAAGGCGGCGACCGCCCGCGAGGCGCTCGGCGAGCGCGACGGGGTGCTCGTCGCGTTCTCGGGCGGCGTCGACTCCGCGGTGGTGGCCGCGCTGGCAACGGAGGCGCTCGGCGACGACGCCGTGGCGTGTACCGCCCGCAGCGAGACGCTCCCCGCGGCGGAGCTCGACGACGCGAAGCGAGTCGCCGACGAGATCGGGGTCCGCCACGAGACGGTGACGTTCTCCGAGCTTGACGACCCGAACTTTGTCGCCAACGACGGCGACCGGTGTTACCACTGCCGGACCATGCGGCTCGGCCGGATGTACGAGACCGCGAAGGAGCTGGGGATCGACACCGTCTGCGACGGGACGAACGCGGACGACCCCGGCGAGGGGCACCGACCGGGGCTCCGCGCGGTCGAGGAGCTCGACGTGTTCTCGCCGCTGCTCGACGCCGGGATCACGAAGGCGGAGGTCCGCGCGATCGCCGAGTCTCGCGACCTCTCCGTGGCCGACAAGCCCTCGATGGCGTGTCTCTCCTCGCGGATCCCGACCGGGCTGGAGGTCACCGAGGAGCGGCTGACCCGCGTCGAGAAGGCGGAGCGGGTGCTCCGCGAGTGGGGCTTCGAGGGATTCCGGGTTCGCGACCACGACGGCCTCGCACGCGTCGAGATCGCCCCCGACGAACTGGAGCGGGCGCTCGACCCGGCCTTCGCCGACGCCGTCCACGAACACCTCACCGACCTCGGCTTCGAGTACGTCACCCTCGACATGGCCGGCTACCGAACCGGGAGCGTGAGTCCGGGCGGCGAGGAGGTGGGCGACGGGGATGCGGGCGACGAGAACTCCGACAACGCGAACGGAGAGCCCGCCGGGAGCGACGCGGCGGACGACGGCGCCGACCTCGGGCGGCGGTACCCGCGCTGAGGCGCCGGCGACCGCCGAGAGCGGCACCGGCGCCGGAATGAGGGCGGCGTTATCACCGGAGAGAACCCGGCGGGAACGCTTATAACCCGTGTTACTAAAGCGACACCTATGCGGGAGGCACAGACGCTGGCGGTGATCGCCGGCGGCGTCGGGGGGGCCGTCGGGGCGTTCGTGGGCGTCGCGATCGGCGGCTCGGCGCTCTCGGTGACGATGACCACCCTCGGGGTCGCCACCGTAGTCGGCGTCGGCGTCATCGCGAGCGCGGTCATCGCCGGCGACGTGGAGTTCCTCGCCGACGCTGACGGCGAGTGAGGAGGGCGGCGCGAACCGCTGCGACGCGGCCGAAAGGGGCCGGGCGGGCGCGAGTTCGGAGTACCGTTCAAATGCGAGTTTCACGTAAACGGACACGATGGCCGCTGCGGCGTCGTTCTGGGAGGAGTGCGACCGATACCACGAGCTCGCGGAGCGGTTCCAGCGCGGCATCGAGATCACCCACCCCGATCGGCTCACCGGGCGGAGCGGCTACTACAGCGAGTGCGGCTGCGCCTGGTGCGCCGAGGAGGTCAGGTACTTCGAGTACCGCGGCGAGCGGCTGTGAGCGGGCCGTGTCCGAGAGGCGCTCCCGCCGGTGAAAATCGGGGGCGACCGCGCGCTTCAAGGCCCCGCCGCGACGAACGGACGCCATGAGTCTCATCGCGTTCGACTTCGACGGGACGCTCTCCGACTCCGAGATGACGGTCCTGCTCGCGGAGCGGGCGGGCGTCGCCGACGAGGTCGCCGAGATCACCGAGCGGGCGATGAACGACGAACTCAGCTACGCCGAGAGCCTCTACCGGCGCGCGGAGCTGCTGGAAGCCCTTCCCGAGGCGGAGGTCGAGGACGCGTTCGACGCGGTGCGGATCCGGCCCGGCGCCGCGCGTCTCATCGAGCGCCTCCGCGACGAGGGGCACCACGTCGCCGTCCTCACCGGGGGGTTCGAGCGCGGCGTCGAGGCGGCGCTCGCTCGCGAGGGGGTCGCCGTCGACACGATCGTCGCCAACCGACTGCCGACCGGACCGGACGGCGCCCTCACCGGCGAGGCGGAGGGACCGCTGATCGAGGGGACGAAGGACGACGCGCTCGCCGACCTCGGCCGCGAGGTCGGCGTCCCGATGCGCGAGACGGTGGCGGTCGGCGACGGCGCGAACGACCTCCCGATGCTGGAGGTCGCGGGCCTGGCGGTCGGCTTCGTCCCGAAGTCCGCGGTGCGGCCGGTCTGTGATTCGGTCGTCGCCTCCATGTACCGGCTGGGGAAGGTGCTGGAGGCGCACGGCGTCCTCGCAGCCGGGGACTGATCACCGAACCGGTTCGGGCCGGCGATACCTGACCACGTTGGGCTGAAGGGTTAAACAGAAACGGGGGCGATATGTTGGCATGAGCGTCTTCGCCGGGGTGGTCCGATGCTACCGACGCTGACGTATCTCCAGTTTCACCTCGTCTTCAGTCTCCCCGTGCTGGCGCTGCTGTGGTACCTCGCCCCGCGGTACGAGGCGACGCGGCAGCGCCGGGCGGTCGGTGGGATCGCGATCCTCGTCGCCATCGCGTACGCCTACACCACCCCGTGGATCAGCTACATGATCCGCCGGGGCGCCTGGGGGTACGCGGACGGCGCCGTCGTCGCGCGGGCGCTCTCGATCCCGCTCGGCGAGTACCTGTTCTTTGCGATCCAGACGATCGTGGTCGCGTTCGCGCTCCACCGGATCGGTTTCGATCCGACGTTCCGCGAGGGCGACTTCGACCGCGTGCCCCGGGCCGCCGGCGTCCTCGTCGGCCTCGCGATGGTCCCGATCGGGCTGGGGCTCGCATGGCTCGACCCGTCGTTCCTGTACCTCGGCGGGCTGATCGCGTGGGTCGGGCCCGTCCTCGCGCTCCAGTGGGGCGTCGGCGGCGGCTACCTCGCGCGCACGCCGCGGCTGTGGATCACGGCGACGCTCGCCCCGGCGGCGTACTTCTGGGTCGCCGACCGGATCGCGATCGGCATGGGGACGTGGTACCTCTCGCCGGAGTTGACGACCGGGATCGCGGTCCTCGGCCTCCCGATCGAAGAGATGCTGTTCTTCGTCGCCGCGGGAGTGATGACGATCAACGGCCTCGTCTTGTTCGAGTGGGTGCTCGACTGGAACGACCGCCGCCGGGCGGCGGCGGACGCTGTCGCCGGCGCCGGGTCGGAGCCCGAGCGGGACGTTCGCGGCCCCGAGTCCCCGGCCGACCCGGACCCGGACGTAGTCGATGACTGAGGCGTCGGAGGCGTCGCGGAGCGCGGCGGACGCCCAGTCCGTCGCGACCGCGGGACGCGGGGCCGACGAGAGCGTCGGCGACGGGCGCGACGCCGACCCGGCGGCCGAGCGGGTCGACCGGTGGTTCGCGCGACGTCCGGCGCTGGCGCTGGCGGCGCTGTTGCCGGTCGGCGCCGCGACCCCCCTGTTTCCGGTCGAACTCGGCGTCGCGACGTTCGCGCTCGGCACCCTCGCCGTCGGGATGGCGCACGGGGCAGTGGACCACCTCGTCCCCCTACGGGCCGCGCCGGGCGTGTCGCTCCGGCGGTCGATCGCGGTCGTCTCCGTCGGCTACGCGGTCCTCGGCGGGGCGGTCGTCGCAGCGTTCTTCGCCGCGCCCGTCGCCGCGTTCGTCGGGTTCATCGCGCTCACGTGGCTCCACTGGGGGCAGGGCGACGTGGCGACGCTCGCGATCGCGGGCGTCGACCACCTCCCCACCTCGGCCGAGCGCTGGCTGGCGCTTATCGTCCGCGGCGGCCTCCCGATGGGCGTCCCGCTCCTCGCGCACCCCGAGGAGTACCGGCTGGTGGCCGAGTGGATCGTCGGCCTGTTCCTCGTCGACGGGGGCGCGGCCGCGACGGCCGTCGACCCCCTGTTCGCGCCCGCGGTCCGCGCCGGGGTCGGCGTCGGGATGGCGGCCGCGACGCTGGCGTCGGTCGGGCTCGGCTACCGGCGGGTTCGGAGCGGGCACGACGCCGGCGGCTGGCGCCGCGACGCCGGCGAGCTGGCCGTGCTGTGGGCGTGGTTCCTGCTCGCCGCGCCGGTGTTCGCGATCGGGGTGTACTTCGCGCTGTGGCACGCGCTCCGGCACGTCGGCCGGCTCGTCCTCGTCGACCCAGCGGCGGCGAGCGCGGCGTCGGCCGGCGACGCGGTCGGCGCGCTCGCCCGCTTCGGGCGCGACGCGGCGCCGCTCACGCTCGGCGGGTTCCTCGTGGTCGGCGCGGTCGGCGTCTCGGTCCCCGCGGGCGTGGCGGCGCCGGGCGACCTGCTCGCCGTGTCGCTCGTCGCCATCGCCGCCATGACGCTCCCGCACGTCGTCGTCGTGGCGTGGCTCGACCGGCGGGAGGGAGTCTGGCGGCCGGGCGCCGGGGCCTGATCGGCGCCGACCGGAGGCGGCCGGTGCCGGCACCGCACCGCTCTTGGTCGGCGACGGCGTCCGTCCGGTAGATGGACGAGATCGCGATCCGCGAGCCGCGACCGGGCGACGCCGAGCCGCTGGAGGCGCTCATCACCTCTCATTTCACCGAGGGGAGCTCCTACGGCGTGGACCTCGGGATCGACGACCCGACGTACCACGTGCTGGTCGCGGTCGAGGGGGACGCCGTCGAGTCGGCGGGAGACGCGGTTGACGGCGAGAGTGACCGAACCGACGCTGTCGACGGCGAGGGCGACCGGGACGGCGCGATCCTCGGCGTCATGGCGCTCCGCGAGTTCACCGATCCGACCGCCGTCGCCGACGAGATGTACTTCTTCGACGACCCCGACCTGCTGCCCGCCGCGGAGCGGTACGGCCACCTCGAAATGGGGTACGTCAGGGAGGGCGCGACGGGTCGGGGGATCGGCAGCCGGCTGCTCGGTCGCCTCCACGAGGCCGGCGCGGAGCGGGGCGTCGACCTGTTCCTCGCGGACTCGTGGTACCACGGCGGCGACGACTCCCCGGAGAAGCTGTTCGACGCGCACGGCTACGAGACGATCCACCGCGACCCGATCGAGCGCCCCGCGGCGGAGTGCCCGAAGTGCGAGGAGACGTGTACCTGCGAGGGCGCGCTCGCCGTGCGGCGCGTCGCGGGCGACGCGACCGACGCGGAGGCGACCCGGTCGTGAACCACGACCGCGTCCACGCCAGGGAACCGTCGCACCACGTCGACCAGTGGTCGGTCGGCGTCGTCGAATCGATCGGCGAGCGCGACGGCCACTGCGTCGTGACGGTGCGGCCGATCGTGCCGGAGAGAGAGGCGGGAAGAGATGAAGCGGTGGCAGACGGGGACCGCGGCGAGCCCGTCGAGTTGACGCTCACGCTCGCCGTGCGGGACCTGTTCGTGAGCCGGCTCCCGATCGACGACGGCGAGTCGCCGGTCGGCGAGCGCGTCTGGTACCGGGAGCGGGGCGGGTGAAGGAGGGACGAGCGGAGCGGGCCGTCGCTACTCTAGCTGGTGGTAGTCCAGCTCGTGGCCCTCGTCGAGGGCGGCCTGGACGGCGTCGCTCGGCTGATCGACCGGTTCGGTGCGGAGCGTCATGCCGCCGACGTCGGCCGCGTCGAAGTAGACGTTGCGCCGCCAGTCGGGGTCGGTGTCGGGGTGGTCGGTGCGGTAGTGCGCGCCGCGCGACTCCTCGCGTTCGAGCGCGCCGCGGAGGACCGCCTCGGCGGCGACAAGCATGAAGCCGGCGTCGACGGCGAGCTCGAACGACTCGCTGGTGACCGGCCCGACGCGCATGTCCGCGGCGCGGTCGCGGACGGCGGCGAGGCGGTCGAGCCCCTCCCGGAGCGACGACTCGTCGCGGAGGATGCCCGCGTGCTCCCACATCAGCTCGCGGAGGTCGGCGAGCACCGCGTCGACCTCGTTGGCGCCGTCGTTGTCCGCCATCGCGCGCAGGTCGCGGAGGTGCGGCTCGACGGTCTCCTCGCGGAGGGCGTCGGGCACCTCGCCCGGGCCGTCGACGCGGTCGGCGATCCGCTCGCCCGCAACGACGCCGTACGCGACCGTCTCGGCCAGCGAGTTGCCGCCGAGGCGGTTCGCGCCGTGAACGCCCGCCATCGTCTCCCCGATGGCGAAGAGGCCGTCAACGTCGCTCTCGCCGTGGTCGTCGACGGCGACGCCGCCCATCCCGTAGTGGGAGGTCGGCGCGACTTCGACGGGCTCCTCGGCCATGTCCACGCCGAGGTCTTGGAACCGCTCGTACATTCTGGGGAGCCGCTCCTCGATGAAGTCGGCGTCGCGGTGAGAGATGTCGAGGTAGACGCCGCCGTGCTCCGTGCCGCGCCCCTCGCCGATCTCGCGGGCGATGGCGCGGGCGACCACGTCGCGGGCGTCGAGCTCCATCTGGTCCGGAGAGTAGCGCTCCATGAACCGCTCGCCCTCGGCGTTGAACAGGCGGCCCCCCTCGCCGCGGACGGCCTCGGTCACGAGGCGGCCGCTCCACGGCGCCCACTCGGGGTTGGCCTCGTCGACGGCCATCCCCGTCGGGTGGAACTGCATGAACTCCATGTCCATCAGCGACGCGCCGGCGTCGAAGGCCAGCGCCGCGCCGTCGCCGTTGTTCTCGTCGTCGCGGGAGGTGTGCCGGTTGTAGATCGCCGCGTGGCCGCCGGCAGCGAGAACGACGGTGCCCGCGTTGAACAGCACGAACTCGCCGTCGTCCATGTCGAAGCCGACCGCACCGTGGACGGCCTCGCCGTCGGAGACCAGCTTCGTGATCATCACGTTCTCGCGGTAGGGGACCGACAGCGCCTGCGCGCGGTCGACGAGCGTGTTCAGCAGCGACTCGCCGGTGTGGTCGCCGGCGAAGGCGGTCCGGCGGAACGACTGCGCGCCGAAGAACCGCTGGTCGATCGCGCCGTCGTTGGTGCGGGAGTACGCCATCCCCCAGTCGTCGAGCTCGCGGAGCCGCTCGGGCATCTGCGCGGTCACTGTCTCGACTTTCCCGGGATCGTTGATCAGGTGGCCCTCGTTGAGGGTGTCCGCCGCGTGGATCGCGGGCGAGTCCTCGGGGTCGTGGGTCCCGAGCGCGCCGTTGATCCCGCCCCGAGCCCACGTGGTGTGGGCGTCGCCGTGTCCGCGCTTCCCGAGGACGAGCACGTCGTCGACGCCGCGCTCGGCGAGTTCGATCGCCGCGCGCGCGCCGGCGGCGCCGGCGCCCACGACGAGGACGGACACGTCCTCTCGCGCGTACTCGACCGGCTCGTCAGTCGGGGCTCGTTCGTCCATGTTCGAACGGAGGGTCCGGAGACGGGTAAGCCTCACGCGCGTGTGCGTGCGCGCGAGAAGGCGGCGCGAACACACGACCGAGGACGGTCGGCGCGTCCCCTATCGCTCCGCGTCCCAGCCGGGCGTGCCGGGCGCGCCGGCGTCGTCCTCGACGACGCGGGCGAGGCGGTCGCGCGCGTCGCGGTCGAGGCCGACCCGCTCGCCGTCGGCGCCGGCGCGCTCCGTCCACTCGCGGATCGCGGACCCGACCCACGAGTCGGCCTCGCGGGCGTCGTCCCGAGCCTCGGCCATGCGGTCGCGCGTCACCGACAGCGATCCGGGGCGAGAGCCGACGGCGGCGCCGGCGAAGCGGGCGCGGTCGTCGGCGATCGCCCCGCCGTCGCGGAGCCGGGCGACGACGCCGTCGAGGTCCTCCGGGTCGGGGTACGCGAACACCGTCGCGCCGAGCGCCTGCGGGCCGAACGCGGGCGCCGGGAGGTCGTCGGCCGGCTCGTCGTCGAGGAGCCGGTCCCCGCCCCCGGCGGCCTCGACGCGCTCGCACTCGGTCTCGGCGTCGAGTTCGAGGTTGTGACCCGGGTAGCTCGAACAGGTGCGCGGGTAGCGGTCGTCGCCGTGGATCCGGCACTGGAGCGTCGTCGGGTCGAGGAAGGCGCAGGCGCCGAGCCAGCGCGGCTCGTCGGTCCCGATCGGTGCGACCGGTTTGGGGGGCTTCCGGAGGCCGACGACGAAGACGGGGCGGCCGTCGATCGCGGCGAGGTCGGTCCCGTCGATCCGAACGCGCTCGTCGCGCTCGGCCGGCTCGAACAGTCGGGGGACCAGGGCGTCGCCCAGGCCGTCGTCGACGATGCCTACGACCTCGTCGCGGGTGAGCGGGACGAGGTCGTAGGTGTCGTCGAGCGGGGGACGAGGCCCGGTGCGGTCTGAGCCCGCCGCGGCCGGATCGAGCGGACGCCAGTCGACGCAGCAGCCGGCGCAGCCCTCACAGCGGAGTTCCATACGGCCCTGCCAACGGTTCGCAGTGTGATAAGTTGTCGGCGGAACGCGAACCGGACGCGAACCGAGTCCGGACGGGACGCGAACCGGGCGCGTCCCGGACCCGGACCGTTTTGCCGACCCCGGCCGAACGTCGTCACGAGATGGACTCGGAACGGGCGGAACTCGGGCGGCTCGCGGTCCGGATCGTCCGAGAACACGAGGCCGCGGCGGTGACGCCGGGGGTGGTCGTCCAGCGGCTGGCGGTCGAGTACGACCGCGAACACGAGTACAGCGAGGTGTTTGACCTGCTCCACGAGCTGGAAGAGACGGGCAAGCTCGTATACCACAACGGGGAGTACAACGAGTTCGCCGCGCCCGAGTGACCCCGAGGGACGCCGCCTCAGAGCTCGCCCTTCGTGCTTGGCGTGTCGCTGCGGCGCTCGTCGAGCCGGGTGGCGTCGTCGAGCGCGCGCGCCAGCGCCTTGAACAGCGCCTCGACCTCGTGGTGGGCGTTGTCGCCGCGCTCGACCGCGGCGTGGAGCGTCAGCCCGGCGTTGTGGGCTACGGAGAGCGCGAAGTGGTCGGCCATGACGCTGGTGAACTCCCCGACAGACTCCTGTGAGAACTCTCCGGAGAACTCGTAGTACGGCCGCCCTGCCACGTCGACGACGACGCTCGCGACCGCCTCGTCGAGCGGGACGCGGCGGTCGGCGTACCGCCGGATGCCGCGCTTGTCGCCGAGCGCCTCGTCGAACGCCTCGCCGAGGCAGATCGCCACGTCCTCGACGGTGTGGTGGTCGTCGATGTCGAGGTCGCCGTCGCAGCGGACCGTGAGGTCGAACAGGCCGTGCTTCGCGAACGATTCGAGCATGTGGTCGTAGAAGCCGACCCCCGTGTCGACCTCGCTGTCGCCGTCGCCGTCAACCGCGAGCGTGAGTTCGATGGTCGTCTCGCTCGTCTCGCGGGTGACGGCCGCGGTCCGGTCGTGGTCGCTCATACCGGCCCGTCGCGGGGGATTCGTAAGTCGGTTGCGGGTGTGGCGGGGTTCCGGATCCGCGAGAGAGGAGCGGACGTGGTGCGGGAGTCGAGGGAATGGTTATAAGCGGGGGTGCGGTGGCGCGTGCCTGCGAGCGGTCGCCACCGGCGGCCGCGAGGCAGCGCGCGCGAGGGACGCGGCGACCGGAGCGAAGCGGAGGGAGCCGCGAGGCTGGGGAGGTGTGAGGCGTGGTTGCGGTGCGGTCGGGTGGGAGTCAAAGGGGCAGCCGCGAGGACGAAGCACGACGACGTAAGCACTGGAGCGAGGGAGCGAACGGAGTGAGCGACCGAGTGAAGCGCGCAACGAGGCGCGCGAGTCCTCGCGGCTGGGGCTTTGGCGGTGTTCGCCGCCGATCCGCAGTCAGTTATTATAAGCAATCAACGGTAAATGCGAAGTCGATTTAAATCTCGTCCGCCGCGTCCTGCGCCTCGCGCAGCGTGAACTCGCCCTCGTATAATGCCGTCCCGACGACGACCGCGGCCGCGCCCGCCTCCTTCAGCGCGACCACGTCGTCGACCGCCGCCACGCCGCCGGAGGCGATCACCGGGATCTCGACCGCGTTGACCACGCTTGCGACCGCCTCGCGGTCGATCCCATCCAGCTGCCCCTCCACGTCGACGTTCGTGAAGAGGATCGCGCCGGCCCCCAGTTCCTCGTAGCGGGCGGCGGCCTCGGCGGGGTCGAGCCCGGTCCCCTCGGTCCAGCCAGAGACGACGACCTCGCCGTCCTTCGCGTCGAGGCTGACGACGACGCTCCCCGGGTGGGTCTCGTCGATCTCCGCGACGATATCCGGGGTCTCGACCGCCGCGGTCCCGAGGATGACGCGGTCGAGCCCCAAGTCGAGCAGCGCGCGCGCGCCCTCGGCGGCCCGGATGCCGCCGCCGAGCTGGAGGCCGACCGCGTCCGCGCCGTCGCCGCCGACCGCGTCCGCGCCGTCGCCGCCGACCGCGTCCGCGCCGTCGCCGCCGACCGCGTCCGCGCCGTCGCCGCCGACCGCGTCCACGACCGACTCGATCGCGCCGGCGTTGACGCGCTCGCCCTCGAACGCGCCGTCGAGATCGACGAGGTGGAGGGTTTCGGCGCCCGCCTCGACCCAGCGCTCGGCGGCCGCGACGGGGTCGCCGTAGCGCTTGCCCGTCCCGCGCTCGCCGCCGACCAGCTGGACGACCTCGCCGTCCTGCACGTCGACGGCGGGGATCACTTCGAACTCCGAGAAGTGGCTCATACGGGACTGAAGCCCGCGACGGCGATTAAACGGGTCGGTTCGAGGCGGAAGGAGGGCCGAGCGGGGGGGCTCCGGGGGGCCGTCGGCTCACACCACCGAGATGAGCAACTGCGAGACGTCCTCGTCGTAGGCGGCGGGGTCGGTCGCGAGCGCCTCGGCGCTCTCGGCGCCGGCGAGCCGTCGCACAGCGCTCTCGGCGTCGATCGAGTCCGGCAGCGCCGCGTCGAAGGCGTCGAGAAGGGGATCGGTCGGATACGCGCCGCCGGCGACTATCACGTCGGTTCCGTCGTGCCAGACGCCGAGGCGGGCCCCGATGTCGAGGGGTCGATCGAGTCCCGCGGCGGTCCCGTCCGGGAGCGGGACCTCGCCGTCGAGCGCGTACTCGCCGGTCAGCCGCCACACGGTCGCCGTGTTGCCGGACCGGACGGTGGAGATCCCCTCGTCGGCGATTTCGACGTTCTCGATGCCGGCGCTCCGGAGCTGCCCGCGGAAGGCGTCGGTCGCGGCCGCCTCCACCTCGCGCATGATCCGCTCGCGCCCGATCTCGGCCGGGAGTCGGTCGACGGCGGGCCGGAGGTCGATCCGCGTCGCGAAGAAGACGACCGGCGACCCGGACCCGCCGAGCGTCTCGGCGAGCGCGTCCGCGACGGGCGCGTACTCGTAGATTCCCGTGTGTTCGAGCGCCCGGACGGTGACGGGACCGTACGACCGCTCGAACACCGTCCGCTCGAACTTGTCGGTCCGTCGCCAGTCGTCGATCCGGTCGCTCGTCACCTCGGGGGCCGGGACTGGCCCGTCGCGGGCGCCGAGACAGCCGGCGAGCCCGGCGACGCCGACCGCCGCGCCGCCCGCGAGCAGGCGGCGTCGGGTGGTCGTCTCGCGTGGGGGCGGCGTCGCCGCAGATCCGTTCGTCGGACGCTGCTTCATACGAATTCGACGGCCGCGACGGGCAAATCGGTGTCGCCCCGACCCGGATCCCTTATGTAACCACCGAGTACAACAACCGAGTGATGACCGACGACGAAAGCAGGACACGGCGGCGACGCGCTCGGCCACACACCCGACGGCGGTTCCTGACTGCGGCCGGGGCGGCGGGGGCCGTCGCGCTCGCCGGCTGTAGCGCGGAGCAGGTCGACGACGGGGGCGACGGCGG
>NZ_SGUB01000017.1:0-67758 GCF_005435235.1 Halorubrum sp. GN12_10-3_MGM | reverse complement strand
GGGATGGGCTCCACGACGGAGCCCATCCCTGAGAATCATCGCGAACCTCTGCTGCCAGTTCATACAGGCTAAGTTGTGCGCCTTCTATGAGATAGCAGCGAAATCAGTTCGGGCTAAACACGTACGAGACGCTGAATCACCGTACACTCCCTCGCTCATCGTCGCGCCGGCCATCGACGTCCAGTATCGTGCCGACGACACTCTCGGAGACCGGCACGCCAACACCCTCCAGGCCCGGACACTCGCTCGGTTGGCGACGTACGCCGACGGGTATGACATCCCGGTGCTCATTACTCGGTGTACGATCGACGAATTCACCGAGCCGGTCGCGACAGTCGCTGACCACCACCTTGAGTGTGAGCAAACACGAATGGGGCCACGAATCTGTGGCGAGGAGTTCGAGACACTCGTCTACCCCGTCGATGATGGCGCGTACTACCAGACGACGTTCGCCTACTGGCGACAACTGCTCGCAGCACGTGCCACGGAGGTTGGCGTCGAACCGACGACGCCAGCATCGTCAACACCCGAGGATGTCGGAACGGGCGTCACAGCGGAGGGAGAGACGCTGACGGCCACCACAGATCCCCTACTAGATGCGTGGACAGCTACCGGAGGTCGGTAACGTTGGGACGCACAAATCCGACATATCGAGACGCTCTGCGGGCCATCGAAGAGCGATGGGCAGAGTTTCGCCGGGCGCTCCGTCGTCGCGACCAGCCGAGATTCGACCGACTGTTCAAGTACGCTCGCGAGCACGCCGACGCGAGTGGGCTGTTGAACCACCAGAACCCGCTCCTCCCGGCGCTGTTCAGCATCAATCTCGAACAAGAGGCTCGTCTGGATGACCACGAAGAGCGTCTGGAGGAGCTTGAACAGCGAATTGCGAAGATGAACAACGACCGGCAGCAGCCGGCAGGAGAAGAGCCCACTAGTGAGCCAGAATGACCGAGTTGACGACGATTGCCTTCGATATCGAGACGACGGGGTTTGGGGCCGATGATAAACTCACAGTGGTTGGGTTCGATTCGGCTGTCTCGTCGCGAGTGTTTCTCAATACAGGCGACTCGGCACCGACGACAGGCTTGGCTGATCAGGTGAATGATACCCTCCTGACACCGGTCCAGCTCTCTTTCCACGATAGCGAGCCGGAACTCCTCACCGAGTTGGCGACGTTCGTCACCTCAACGCTCACCCAGCGTGACGCAAAGCTCGTCGCGTACAACGGCGAGCGGTGGAACGGTGGATTTGACTTGCCATTTCTCCGAACTCGATGCTGTACGCACGGCTTCGAGTGGCCCTTTGGGACGCTCCCGTACGTCGACGTGATGGACGTCTTCGAGAAGCGGTTCAATACCAGCGAGGATTCGCTGAGCGGTGTCTACGGCGAGCTGATCGGATCGGGACTGAATGATCTTGATCCATTCGCCGACAGCGGTGAAGCCGTTACAGTGTGGGAAGAGGGTACGTATGAGCCGCTCGTCACCCACAATGTCGCTGATATCCGTCGAACCAGATCGTTGATGGAGCTCGCAGAGCGCTACTGCTCGAAATCAGATTTTTCGATGAAATCGCTCGAACCAGTGAGTGATGAAGGATAGATCGGAGAAACTGTCGAGGGCCTCGGTCACGATCACTTGCTGTATTTGTCTTCGAGAGCAGCTTCTTGTCGAGCCAGTATTCGGACACCCTCACGGATCCCCTCGGTCAACACTATCCGTCCGAGCTCCGTCAGTTCGTAGTACGAATAGGTCTCTTCAGTCCCCGTATTCGGATCGCGTCGGTTCTTGATGAGTGCGACATCCTTGAGCGTCCGGAGAGGATAGTGGAGCGCATTATCCTCCTCACCAAGTACCATTGACAGCTCGCTGGTACTGAGTTGGTTATTCTCCGCTAGCGCCTCAAGGATCAGATATTGCTTGGGCTTAGACGCCACTTCGTACATCTCCAAGTAATCTTCAAGATCGAACAGGCTGTCTTCAGGGAGTTCAACGTCAAGGTCGAACCCGTTATCACCCTCATTAGAGTCGTCACGCCGTCGGAGCGACCCACCGTCAGGCATTGACGTTCGGTCGGGTGAGTTCGTCATATAACTCAGTTGGTTCCCAACCATCTTAAGATTTTTTACTATGGTTGCGGTGAGACCATCCAGCTATTTGACCCAGCGAGTTGAGTAACATATAATGGAAGAGCGGTTGATCGAGGCACTCGAAACAAGCCCCTACCTCAGCGAGACAGAGATTTCTAAGCCCAGACTCCTCGTCTATTTGATGGGGCCCTACAAGTCGTATCCGCCCTACGAGTCACTCTCTGCCGATCGAGGCGTAGCCACGACGCGAACGACACTTGATGAAGCAGTCCAAAACCTCCAAGCTACTGAAACTGACTTTGACGCGGATGAGGCACTCTGGCTCCTCATCGAACTCCGCCGACGACTCCGAAAAGAGCGAGGCGTCAATGCCTTCCTCGCGACAGATCCTGAAATTCCGCTCTACGAAATGGACGCTGCCACCCAGAGTATCGAATTCACCAAGGCATCCGTTGCAACTGTCTTTATTGCTCCGGCGATGGGTGACAACCTCGGTGTCGGTATCGAGATCGGATCTGTCTGTGAACATCTCTCGTCACAGGAACTCCGTGAAGAAGTGCTGTTCCTTGGCGAACAGAACGTCGAAAGTTCGATGATCGATGCGATTTCGGAGCGTTGGCACGTTACAGTCGATGAGTTCGATGATTTTGATGGGCTCTATCAAGCTGTCAAAGCCCACGTCCGCCAAGTTGCCTAGCGAGAGACTTCGTTTTGGTTGTCGGAGCGTGTTGAAACCCCCAGCGAACGAGAATCCAAATAGGTCTATTCGCTCTTATGTAGAAACGCGGAAAGAGGTCGTTTGGTTGTGCCAGCTCCGAATTGAGTACGCTATCTCGGGTTCAAATCGCCGGACTACGGTGGGTGTTCAAAATGTTAAATCGTCTTTCCGCAGCTCTACACAAGAGCGCTTTTTCTTAACCAACAACAGAAGTGAATGGGACGGTATGTTGGTTAATCAAGATCAATCCGCATTAGCAGGGAGACGACCATCCGGTCGCAGGACTCGACCCCGTTTGATTTCGTGATTGACGCGACGCAGGTGCTTACAACCGCCTTCGGGTGAGCTCTGTTGCCAGTCGGGACATGTACACGATTCATCGATGACGTCGACTTCGTACCTGTTACCGGATGCGGACTGTACCTCATAGCGGCCACTTTTCGAGAGGAGTGAGACGTCCATCGCTTCGGCGACGGCACGCTTCGTACGGGGCTCGAGATCGTACTGTAACGCTGCGTTCTCGTTGACGACCAGTCGCTCGCGAGCGATGCGGAAGTCCCGCGAGCGTTAGTGAGCGGGACGTCGGTGAGCTTGATCACCGGAAGGGCCAGCGGCGGGTGGGGTGGGCCGGTGAGTACCACACCAATCAGGCGATGGGGCTAGTTGTTCAGCAACTGTACTGATGTAGGGCTGAAAGCACCCCGGCACCCGACGCGTCTCGACGACACACGCTCCATGCGACCGACCCTATAGCGAATCGCGATCAATCAGCGTCAGGGAAACTCGTCGTCGTCACCTTCGTCGCACCGTCTTCATAGACACTCTTGCCGTGCCCAACTAGGATTCGCTCTGGGCGGTAGTCGGCGAGGCTCTCCGGCGCCTCGTCGAGAGCTGGGTGGACGCCGATGTCGTCGTCGCCCTCACAGTACCCCGGAAGGGACCGAGTGTCTCCATGACGACGAGGGCCTCATCGGCTTCGTCGACAAGGACCGCCTCCTCCCGCTCGTCTGTGTCGATAAGGCGCTGGATATTGTAGTCCGTGCCAGGAAGTTCAGATTCGAGTAGTTCCGGGCTCTCGTCGAATTTCTCGCACGTCACGTCCATCCAGCCCGGAAGATGAACGACGACGTCGCCACGGGGCGGGATGTGCCAGAAGCAGCTGCCGAGTATTTGGAGACGATTTGGCAAATATACCTCACGGAAATAGAGCGCCCGGTCTGAATTTTGGGAATAAAACGCCTCATGACTAGTTTCTACGCGGATGAGAAAAGAGAAGCAGAGCGGTGACCATCGGAACAGATAGGCCAACGATTGGAACTGTCTGTCCAAAGATAGCTGTCATGATGGCAGTGGCACCAACTATGACACAGCTGGTCAGAATCGAGAACTGACGCCAACGTGGCGCGATTTCGGCGGCATCTGAGAAGATATTTGCTGACCCCGCTCCAAGTGTCACTGCGAGCCCGATATTGTAGCTCGCTGTCAAGACCAACAGCGTCGGGAAGTACTCCCCTGTGATGAATCTATGGCTGGCGACAGTCATCCCTGCGAGCCCAATTACCACCAATAGGAGCCCAAATCCGAACCACTGAGACCACCGACCAGCAGGTGGCTCCGGAACGCTTTCGGAAGGTATACTGCGAACAACCGGCTGGGCGGCGATAAGTAGCTGTAGCCAAACGAATGAGCCGATCCAAACGGCTGCGACGCCAGGTGACCTGAAAATCTCTCTGGTGACTAAACTGATGGGTGTGAGTGTCTCTTGTGGGGACTGGTGTGGGAGCGCGGTGCCGAGGGCAATGACAAAAACGAGTACTAACAGGCCTAGGGATACAGCATCGACAAATCGGGCGAGGGGTCGGCCGACGACACCTGTGACGGAAGCAACGGCCGCACCGAGTTTGGTTGGGCCACCCCCAGTATGCTCACAGACAGATGAGCCTGTTTCGCCCCGGTGAATCTGTTTATGACATGTTTCACAAAGAGTCAGAAGGTTCTCTAATTCGTGTGACCCGCCGATACGGCGCGGAAGTATGTGGTGACATTCGAGGCTGGCATCTCCGTACTGGCCGCCCTCTGCGCCACAGTGCTGACATTGAAACTCATCACGAACAAAGGCCGCACGCCTACGTGCGGACCAATCACCGGGAAGTTCAGTCACGGATAGAGCCCGAGTGAGCCGTGCTACAGATTCGGTCCATCCCTGTCCCCCTCAGATCCTCCTCCTCCAAGCCCAACGACTTCAGCGAGCTTAGAGACGACAGAGCCACTATCTGTCTCGTCCTGCTCATCAGCGCTTTCTCGACCCACTGTTCTATCGATCTCTTCCATCAGCTGGTCAGCCCGCCGTTTCACCGTCTGATTTCCAGCCCGTTTGATTGAGGCCACTTCCTGTTCGAGTGTGGACTGGACACGCTCAACCACAGACCGTTGACGGCGTCGGTAGACAATCATCGTGGCGACACCGACGAGTATTCCACCCGCTGCGCTCCACCCGAGCAAAATGGACCACGTTGGCCGTGACGACGATTGGGCTCGATCCCATGGGTTATCGGCCAGTTCCACCTGCTCGGAGATCTGTGCGTCAAGCCGCTGACCGTTTTGACTGAACTCGATGTCCGCTACTGCCGAAGTCAACTCACGCTCTCCAAGTGTGGACGGAACCACGCTGAACGCGATCGTTACCTTCTCTCCTGGATCGAGCTCCGGTACTACGAACGCGTTTCTCCCTTCTGACCGGATCGAGACGTCGTGGTTACTAGGAGTGACCGTGCTAGCGTAACTACTGGTCTGGATCAGTGTCTTTGCCCCCGACCTGAAGTCGACCCTAATGTCGCTAAGCTTCGCATCGGTGGGCTCGATAGTCAGCCGAACGCGAATCTCCTGTGACGGAGTGGTCTCATCGTAGTCGGCACTCATGACGACAACATCCCTGACGGGTTCCTGAGCGCTGACCGACAACGGGGCACCCATGGCTGACCCGAGCACAAGCGCCACGATGAGGACCGTCGTTGCCTGGTACCTCATTCGTCTGCCACCCCGTCAATGGGTCTCTCACTCGAACTCTCGCCAATCTGGGATACTGACTGTACTGCGGGAACGAGTTCAGGGAAGGCCGCATGGCGAGACAGGTCGATATCGCTCCCAATGAGCCTATCCAGACTTCCCTGTCGCCATCGTTCCTGAATCACCCTAAACTCGGAGGCATTCTCAAGGCTAACGTTCCCATACAGAACCACCAGTGTCAGCTCGAACGGACTGTCGACCCAGCAGTCACTCAGAACCGTCCCGATGTCGTGGCGGCTGTTGATTGCCTGTAGGTCACTTTCGACTTCCCCAGACATACTCAAGACGCCACTATTCCCCGCCGAAGTCATCGGGATCAGGGTCTTGTCTAACTTGCTGTTCGCCCGGAACGTCCTACTATTGTCAAAGTTATCCTCAATCGGCTCCGACACGATGTCGAGAGCGGTGCTGATCTGGCGGAGGATACTGTCCCTGACGAGCAGCCCGTCGTCGATGAGATCGAAGAGACTCTCTGCTTCGGTGAGGCTCTTGCGGCTCAGATCTTCCATCGAGTCGATGTTGAGTGGGATGTCACCGACCGACCCGGAGAAATTATCTACCGGGGTGACCCTCTGGCGGCACGTCTCTCGACGCGTCTCGGCAGCGCGAATATCACTCTCCTTCTCACCGATGAGGTCCTCCGCAACCGTTTGACGAGTCCCAAGGAGCTCACAAACGTCCTCCAGCTCCGTCTCCAACTTTGGCAGTTCGGTGTCGACGAGTCGTTCGCGGAGCGAAAGGAGGTGCTCGTACTCGTCGAACAACTCTGACAACTCCTCTCGAGTCTCTTGAATACTATCGAGGGTTGCTCGCAGGCGCCTCCGCTCGTTCCGCTCGTACCATGAGGTGTTAGCGATCTGTTCTTCGATCTCGGCCTCAGAGTTGCCTAAGTATGGGTCGATCCCCTGCTCGTATCGGTTCGTGTAATCCTCCTCGCTCAGGCCTCGGACATTCGCATCGAGGTCCTCTTCGTTCTTCTCCCAGAGGTCGTCGATTCGCCGTTCGAAAGCGTGATCCTCTAGTTCTGCGTCAATCTGTGCTAAGACGAGATTCAAGAAGGCGTACTTTCCGAGGGCCCGATGGGGAATGAACTGCTCCGGGTCGAAGTCCTCAATACCGTTCTCCGCTGGACTGTCGCTGAAATCGTCGGCCGACACCAACCGCTCGGGGAGGTCGGTAACCACTCGACTCATCCCCTCCTGAATCTCGTCAACTCCGGCGAGCGTCACGTCTAGCACCGAGGTGGCGTCGATGAACTGTGAGCTCCGTCCCGATATCTCTGCGCTGATGTCGTCGATGGTCTCGGGAACTGATCCAGGCTCGAACTCTATCTTGCGAAGTGCGTTGATATTCGCTTCGAGCTGTCCGAGAGCGTCCCGATGTGACTCAAGCTGCTCCCTCTCACGCCGCTGCGCACGGATTTCCTCTCCTGACGTCAGCAAATCGAGCGCCGCCTGTACCGTGGCCCCGATATTGGCGACGTCGACTGTGTACATGTCATAATCGAGCTGGTTGTACGTGTTACCAATGTCTCCGGCACTGACCGTCGCAAGCGACAGAATCGCCGAAGCCAGCTTGAAATTAACCCGAGAGAGGTAGCTCTCTCGCCTATCACTGTCGTGTTGTGAGGTGTCAACCCGCTGCTCTTCAATTGGGGCCACGAAGAGCTTGTCAAGTGGTGGCGTGGTGATGTCGACGTAATCCATCGTACTGGCCACAGGCGTTTGAATCGTCTCCGTCAACAGGCCGTCACCGTTCGCTCCTTCGTCTAACCTCTGTAGTGTGGCCAGCGCCTGTAACGTGTTGCTCGAGTTGACGTAGTACTCCGCTTCACCCTCTGGGTCGAGTGCTTGGCCGTCAGTCCGGAGTTCCGACACCGTGACCATCGCGTTCACCCTCACATCGAGGTCGAATTTACTCTCGATACCCTCAGCAGCTCGACGGACAAGCGGTGCGAGCAGTGGCAGGATCCCGCTTCCAGTTCCTCCAGATCCTGTACCGACTAACCAGATTGACGCTGACGTGTCCTGCTTGTCGAGCGCAGATCGCATCTCGTTGCCGATACTCCGCTTGACACGCCCGTCGTGGCGCTCCAAGAGGAACCGACCCACGCACGGGTTCCGGGTCGCCCCTTGGATGTTCAGGCTATGGTTTGGACTCAGGTATGGAACTGACGGGTCGTTCTTCGCCTGGTCAAATTCCTTCTTGATCCGGTCGTTCGTGTTGAGCCGAATTCCCTTGAACTCATTCGGAACGGCAGCGCTGTCGATAGTTGCCGACTCAATGGGGATGTACTCGATATCTAAGTCGGGCTCCAAGCGCTCCTCCAGGGAGTGGATCCGCTGTGCGGTTCGGAGCCCACCCGTTCCAACCGGAATGACGAAGAGCTTGTTCCGGGTTGGCTCATTGATCTGCTGTCCATCCGACTCTGTGGCATCGTCGGCACCTTGGTCCGGGTCACCGGCTGCGGTCTGTGGCTTGTGTTCGCTCATATGTGTTAGCCGCCGGGAACGGCCCTGAAACAGGGCACCACGTTTCCGACGTATGTACACGTATGCTGCCTTTCCCCCATCACTCCGTTAGCCACTATTCGGGGCTCGGTTTGGAAATCCAGGTCTCATCTGGAGTTCTGGAATTACCCCGACTGCTTTCTGGGTGTGCGTATCGTCCGGACTCTGCTCGTCTTGAACGGTTGGACCAGGGACCGTTCCAGCAGGCTGAGGGGTCCGGTCAGAACTCAAACACTCTGTCAGAACGATTGTTGAGTCGGCCTACTATTGTGTCTCTCATCTACTCGGTCAGTGGCGCTGATAATTGCCATTCCTGAATATCGGTAGGGTAGAACTGAAAACGCCCTCTCTCAGAACAACAAATTTTGCGGATCACTTCTCCGTGTATAAGACAATCTCTTACTCTGAAGACCACTATCGGCAGTCATTATAGTATAAAAAATTTTCCCAGACAATCCGTCTTCGGATTAGCCAGTATATCCCCGGCACATAGGAGTAATTGCGATGGCAGTGAACGACTCCGATCCGGCCGACGACGCACAGGCGCAAGATGATCTCAATCCGTTCGCGATCAAGGCAGTGAAGGCGGAAGTCGCTGAACAGGCCGAGCACCAGGAGAACTTCCAGACCTCCATGCGCGTTGTGTTCGATCCTGACCCCGAGGCGACCCAAGAGTTCCAGGAAGAACTCATTGGGCTTATCAAGCACCACCTCTCGGAGGAAGATGTTTCTCTGGCAGAAGTCGCGATTGGTCTCTGGGATGAGATTGTCCGCATGGAGGAGATGTTCCGGGAATCTGACGAAGAGGAGTCTTCCTCCGACGCTTCCGATGAAGATGATTCGGGTGTCGCGGGGGGCGGATCTTCGGACATCTCGGATACCCTTGAGAAGCTAGCAGATGGAGAGGACGATTCGGAGGCTGGCAATGAGACTGAAGCGGACAGCCCCGACGATCCGGCCTTTCACTGAATCTGCTAGGTTCTTTTTTGAGAAGGGAGTGACGACCAGTCATGTGGAGTGTAGATCCATTCTATTAACTAATATTGAACACTACGGCTCTGTTGAAATCCTTAGGGAATGATACATTCTGACCCGGATGGGGTCAGTACAGGGCACGCACGGATCGCTTAGTACAGGGAACGCATTTACTATTGAACTCAGTAGCTGAAGCATGAACGAGGGCCGCGGTTTCGGCTTGGAGAACCCGTGGATGTTCGTCTTCACGAACGTTGTTGTCTGGGTCGCAGTCGTTAGTACAATCCAATCGGTTCTCTTCGACGGTGAATTGATTGGTGCAGTCATCGAGGGAACGACAGGCGGTTTCGTTTGTGGAATTGCGATATTCTATCTCAGGGAAAACGACTGGTTCTGATACATTCAGTAACTACGCACTCTTTACCGACCGGCTGTTTCAGATGGTAACATGTCCAAAGATAGGATTCCAACAGAGCCAACAGAGCTGGTACAGCCATTTATTATGAATAAGAAACAAGCACGTGTTACCAGATGGCAAGCGGCTCTGGACCATCGAATACGATCAAAGAACAGCTAAGGGCAGCAGCAGAGCCCCATGATTCGCCAGCAGAACTTAGATCACGCAGATATACCGTCTCAAAGGCATTAGATGAGTCTGAACCAATCACGGAGTCGCTAGACATAATCTGGAGCATTTATCTTGACGAGCTTGAACGCCCAGTATCGACTGTCGATGAATTTGCTCAAATTGATCGGTACACCACCGAAATCCGAGAAATATGTGCCAAGATATTCAGACAGACTGCTGAATCGTCTCCAGAATCACTGACTACTCATCTCACATCACTGAACCGCTCTGTACGATCCGAATCCGTTGAATACATCACACTCTCGCTACTCGACACGCTCCAGCACCTCTGCTCAGAAGATCTACTCCCAAACGATGACTCCTTAGATGTGATCCGGGCAGTTCGGACTGTGGGGGAAGATACTGATTCAAAGGGGATCCAGTTAGCCGTTGTCGCGACACTACGAGAGTTTGCTTCTATGGATATCTCAGCCAACGCACAGCAAGAGGCAGGTGAGGCCCTTAGAATGCTTGCTGAGCATTATGAAGGCCAACAGCGCATATTTGCGCTGGGTAGCCACGGAGTAATCGGAGCAAAAAACGGTTTTGGGACATTCTCTGAGGACGCGATTGAAGGGATTCTATCTGAAATGGAACCTGCCGAGTCTCCCAGCGAGATACAGAGGGTGTTGAGTACTTTACGTGAAAATATAGAGGAAAATATGGAATCGGTTGATCCAGCTAAGGCGATGTCTGTTTATGAAACAGGGTTGAGGGGCTGGGGACTATCAGATGACGATTTTTTTTCGTCCCTACTTGAAGTCGGTGCTAATATACATAATCCTGCTTATTTCCAGGACTATAAAAATGTCATATCTGCGGCTATTCACAATTCTAAGACCCACTTTCAAATGATGTGCCTGCTCGAATTAAAACGTATATTCGAGAATACACCTAGAACTGAAATAAAACAAAAGGCGATACATGGTCTTGTTACTATTGGCCAAGCGTCCGATAATCTATTCATACAACATAGTTCATTCTGGGGAATTGCGCAAGTAGCCGAGAGGGTTAATGATCCGGAATTGTGTGAGGATATCGTGTCCCAACTAAAACAAGGACTTCGATTGGATAACTATTTGATCCGGGGTGCAGCTGCGCTAGCAATCGGCGAAACCGTGGCAGGATCTGGCTCCATACAACTCGCTCGGAACGCGCTAGATATCCTGAAGAACGATTTACTCCCTGAGACTGGAACACCACTGTATGGTGCCCGAAGTCCAATCATGAATATTGCTGCTCGTTCGAGTAATCGCCGGATTCAAGAACTAGTTCTTGAGACTGTTCGGTCAATCGTGGATACGGAATCTCGAATAGCAGCCGAGATTTTCATAAAATACCCGTCACTCTTGTGCTCACTCGATAAGGATCTGGAAGATACTGCCGTCGAAGTGATCCAAGCTGGGTTACAGAATACTCACACTGTTGTTCGTACTGCGACTATCGACGGTATCCCCGGTAAGTGGATCGCAGAGAGGTCACATGAACTCCAAAATAAGGTGTTCCAGATGCTTAACGAGGTATGTGAGCCATCTGAGGCAGAAGTCCCGACTCAGCTATCGGCTTTACGTACCTGTCATGAATACTTCGAAGCGACGGATAGCGATGACAGAGTTGATTGGGTACATGTACTGCTTGAAAATCTGAGTGAATCCGAAAATCTTGGTATCAAGTTTTTCGCTCTGGCCAGTTTGGTTCAGCTTGACACAAAAGAATCAAAAGATCTGTTGTTGTCAGCAATAGAGACAAACCGTCAACTTGTCAGATTCGGTTTCGAATGGAGTATGGATAATCTCCCTCTTACTCCCCCGAATTCCGATACAACTTCTGATGACCTTCTTGCCTTGGTTAATTTTGTTGTAGGCGATGCTGATCCGCGTCTGGCACGCTTTGTGACTAATAAAACACATTCAGAAATACATAGGAAAGTTGATATTAACCTTAGATCAGGCTTGGCATTCTCGACTGTTGTGGAGAAAACACTGAGACAAGGGGAATTGAAGCTTCGACGAGATCTGATTGCTGAGCTTGCTGAACACGCGGAGAACTTCGGTCACGAAACCCGGTTACAGTTAATCCCCGCGCTTTCATCAGATTTCTCTGAGAATAATGCCTCGATTGAAGCGAAATGTGTGGAAACTATCGGTGAAATCTGTGTTAATACAGTCAAGGAAGATGTGTGGATGACCGCAATAAATCACCTGGAACAAGATATTGAAAATGATTCATTTATGATACTTGAGGAGAAGAAACAGGTGTTCAACAGAATGGCGAAAGAATTGCCTATGGAGGGGCCTGAAGCCGCACTCCAAGATGCTTTCCTCACAATTCTTTCAAGCTGTACTGTTACTGGGGCGTCGGTACTCGAAGGGATGTCTGAACTCCAAATCGACCGATCCACTTTCCTAAATGACCTTTGTATGGATTCAGAAATTATGGATAATATTCCACAGTCAGCCTCTTACTCTGACTTATCTGAAAGTGGCCGAACATTAACGACTGGTCTCCTTGTATATCGCCAGTCCAATACACAAATTGACATATAAGAGATACGTATACTTTCCAGTCAATACTGACTCAACCTTCCATTTGACTGGGGGTCAAACTCAATAGCTCGACAGCAATCGTTCTCCCACCTGGCGTGATTTGAGGGTGGGACAAAAGCTGTTCTAAGTCTGGTACCAATGCTCTGTTAATCTGAATGCTTTGTCTTGAGCGGATGATTCTTGATATGGTGTCTGCGGAGCGCTCACCGACAAGATCGTGCTGATGATGAAGGCAATTAACTAATACAGATAGATAGGGAACAACAACACCTATCTCGACTGTCGCAATCTCGTGAAATCCTGCTATAGCTTCGGACTGAACTTGCCATGGTTCATCTTGTAGGGCGTAAGCAAGGGATCGCAGACACCGTCTTCGGAGCCGAGGGATCTGCGATCCAATATTCCCAATAGCATCTACTGCTGCGCTCCGACAATCAGTAACCGGATCAAAAACTGCGTTTTCGAGCGCACCAAGATGGTGGGCAACGATCGAATGATAGTGCTCTGTGGCAGTTGCTAGACCACTAACCGCTCGTAAACGGACTTCATCTTCTGGATCTGACAGCATCTCCAGTAGATATTCGACAACAGATTCAGGAGACTCACACTGAGTAAACACCGCATCTTGGCTAATAGCTCGGGTAGAAAATATCCGTACTTCGGAAGACGCGCTAGTGCCAGTTTCCGTTAGGATGGCATGTGCCTCCCGAACAACACCTGGAACAGTATTGAATACATCCTCCTCAATCGCGAATAGAACAGCAGCAGCGATCATTTGCCTCGTATACTGTTCTTTAGCCGTCGAGTTTCTGCTACGTTCTGCTAGCAGCGGCTGGGCTATTTTTTTCGGATCACATCCCTCAAGCAGTTCCGGATTTACGTACGCCATCGCCGCGATTCCGCTGGCCGCACCAGCACGACCGTCAGGCGATCCAGTGGTCAACTCACGGGTCAGGTTGGATAAGATTGAGGTACTGTACCGACGCTCACCGGAATCCATCTCGTGGCAGACTGAAGCAACGCTTTTGCGCAGTTCTAAGGAGCCGTTCATCAACCTGTTGGTGAGTTCAGCTTCGACCTTTTCTGATACCTCTGGGACAGCATCAACAAAACGGGCGATCGATCGGCCGCAATAATACCTCGTGAGTACGCTGTCACGGGAGAGTGTCGATAGAAGTGGATCAACGAACGCCTCTGCACGCTCAGGAAAGCCTTCAGCAATTATCGCAAGACCCCTCGCAGCTGCAGAAGAGACCGTCCAGTCATCATCGTCAAGTGCCTCAATAAGTTCGTCAACGATACGATCGCGAGTGCCTGGGAGTAACCGAGCAAATGTTTCGAGAACATCAGCCGCCGCAGATCTAACTTTCTCGCTCTCGGCAAACAGGCCTGTAACGACCGTGCTAGTCAACTGAGTAGAGTGTTCGGGATACCGGGAACAGAGCTCATCAGCACATCGTAGTGCTCCAGCGCGTTTACGTGGTGGAGATCCTTCGATAGCGAGCCGGTCTATTCTTTTGACCGTCGAGAGTGGGTCACCAGCTGCGATTCTGGCCAGAGCAACACCCGCTTCACGACGTACATCCGGTTCCTCATCCCCTAGGGCCGCAATCAATTGCTCTCGCGTCGTTTCTACCGATTCCGGGCTGATCACTCCGAGGGCTGAGACTGTCTTGGCTGCTGCGGCTCTCACTAACCACATGTCGTCTTCCAGCCGCGTCTCTATCGCAGTTCCGACCTCCGGCAAGTCCACTGCCTGCTCAGGCGCTTCAGTCAACGCTGAAAGACTGTGCTGTCGAACCTTCCAGGACGAATCATTCACCGCATCAAATAAATGAACCAAAACCTCGGTTACCTCTGAGGCGTCTTCCTCAGCGATGATCCGGAGACAATCTGCTGCGAGGACTCGAACATCCTCTGAGGGTTCAAATGAGAGTGCTTGTGCGAGAAAGTCAGTACGGGGAGCTACCTTTTTGGGACAGTCCACGGTGAAACTGGCCAGAATACTAAGGCCCAGTTCACAGATTCCGACAGAGAGGGCAGTCTTTCCACTTACGTTCTCCACCTCCGCGAAGTTTCTGGTCAATTCCGGTGCGACAAGGTCACATATGGTAGCAAGCGACTCCTGGCTGTATGTAAAATCTCCCTCAATGGCTTCCAGCTCACGGCGCTTCTCGCGAAGCGCTTGAAGATCGCTCGCCACTTCGCTGCCTTTGTCGCCAGGACCCATCTCGGTCAATGTTTCAGTTAGTTCGTGGTAACTGTTTGTGTCAAATCGTCTCCCGTGGTGGATTGTGGTAGCTCAACGCCGTTTCACGCTGTGCTAAATGCGTTGAGCTGCCCGTCACTGAGGTATTGCTTCTCTATTGAATCTGAACCCTCAATCAAATCTCCGATCTCATCAATCCCTCTAAAACAGATCATCTCGAGGTTGATCAGCTCGAAACAGAATAGTTCCAACCAAGAGAGGCCAGTAAGGTTGACCAGATTCTTAGGCTAGCTGCTGGAATTTCACAGCAGCACTGAATGGCTGGTCTACATCAAGCTCAGATTGCTGCTCACGAATCTGTATATCGCGACTTCAGCAACGTCATCGAATTGAGGCTGGACTCATCAAGTACACTCCCCAAAGGACCACTGGGCTCATCGGTTTCAACTCCTGATTCTACGGCTCTCATCAGATATTGAGAGAGGTGGGTTCAAATCCCCCCGGTAGCAGTTTGGCTGGGGGTGACTAGCTGATCTGTATTGGGCTCTTATCTCAGCTTATATCGACAGCCTCGATAAAATGTCTCAGACAGCAGTGGCTACTCCCAAGTGCCGTAGCCGATACGTGGCAACACCGCACAACATGGATTAAAAGATAGGTATCATTCAGCGTCTACCACGGAGCACTTTGAGTACCACCGCAATCAAGAACAGCAGTGTGAGCGGCTCAGATCGCTCTCGAACCGCTCGCTGTGTAGCGGTAAACAGCGCTCCAGCAAGCGAGCGATCAGAGGAACCATGCTCAGGCTCAGGTACGTCTAACTCTTTTTCACCGCTTTCGTTTTCTTGTGAACTAACAGCCTTTCCTCGAATTTTTGGTTTCGGTTCCGGTTCTGGCGCTGGTTGACTGGCAGATCCGGTGCCCTCAGACACGCCGGTTTCCTCCCCAACTGACTGGTCAACCACCGACTGGTCGATCGTCTGAGAGTCAGCAGAGTCGACTCCGGGCGCATCCATCGGATCGGCGAAGTCAACTTCAATTTCTCCATCGCCCCCGACGAGATCTTTACGATTAAACGACCGTTCACCAGACGCAAGATCTGCGCCGGCACTACAGGAGATACACCCCTCGGAAGGATGAGTCCCGACAGCGACCAACCCGTCGTCTAGACCATCAAAACGGATGAAGTCAGCTGGTGGTGAGTAATCGGTGATTAGCTTGGTAAACTGCCGAGTAATCAATGAGGCTGCCTGGCCGTTTAACGGGGTAATCGCAGGCTCTGGGGCGACGACATCCTCTTCGAGGTACCCGCGCTGGATGTCCGCCTCAATCTCTTCTTCAGACATCTCTTCGATCCGGAGATGTTCAGCGTCATTCCGCCCCATACAGTCCAAGCATGCATTAGCCCCCGGCGCAACGAGCTGGATGAGGCCACGTTCATCTGTGACTCGCCCGGAGTCATCAGTTTCGATTGCAACGCCCCCATCAATGTAGTATCGGAGATGGCGGATAGCGAACTCGTTACAGTAGAGCCTAGCATCAAGCCTGTCGACGGCACCAATGATTACGTCACAGTTGCTCAAGTCTGACTCAGGGACGTCTTGGACCCTGGCCGGGTAGGCTTCCACAGTGGCTTCGGGATTAGCCCTGGCAACCTGTTCTCCAACCACATTGACTTTCTGACGGCCGACATCGGAGTTGGTAGCCCCATATATTCTGGGGAGATTCGACCGCTCGACCACGTCTGGATCAGCGAAGACGAAGTCTTGAACACCGAAGCGTGCCAGCTGGAGTGCTACCATCGAGCCCAAGCCACCAAGACCAACGATTCCAACTCGGGTATTGGCGATATGCTTCTGGCCGGTATCAGTAAGAGCTCGGATCGAACGATCATACCGTTCACCATCGATCGATCGGTCTCGTTCAACCTTGGGAGCGTCCAGTGGCGTCTCTAGCATCCACTCACCGACAACGCTAATCGGGAGCTTCTCACGTCGGGGCGTGGAGGGGTCGGTATAAATCGCAGTGTCAACACCCGCGTGACCTATGACGATGAACCCCAGCGGAACCTCTGGGTAAAGCTGTCCCAGCCAGTCGCGATAAGACTCCATGATGTTGTCGTCCAGCGCGCTGAATCCGGGATCCTGACTGAAAGGGTGGCTATGAACCATAATCGGAACCAGACCATCTGACATAGCATCACCAAGCCGCTCCCGCTCGATGGAAAGCTCTGGACGGACCGCACTGGATTCCATGACCGCACAGTCCTCTGCTGGAATGGGATCAATTTCCCGGACTAAGAGGCGGTTCTCTGTCGGTTCACAGTACATGTATGCGAACCGTTCGACACCATCTTCTTGTAGTGTCCACTCCCGTACGCGTTCTAACTGGGTAGCAGTTAAGACGAGTTCGAGCTCCCTGCTGGTTGTCCCCGTGTCAACAGCTACAGCCTGTGATTCAGACATTTTAGGCCTCCTGTAGCGGGTTCTTTGCCTTCGGGTTTTCAAGCGATACCTCTAGGATATTAAACATCGTCTTGAGGCTGTGCTTGTCAGGGTCCCAGTCGGATAGGGTGTGGATACAATACTTGGTGAACCCATTTGGTGCGACTGACTGTGCGTACAGGACATGTGGACTACCGCCCCGATAGGACATGTCATCACTGACGTACACCTTTGGCTGCTTGCGCGGGTAGGTCGAGCTCAGGTCAAAAATCACATCCCCGAACTGGGCTCCATCGCTGTTTTCCCATCCGTCAGGAAATTTGAGCTGCTCGATCTTGACCACGAGATCATCCGCTAGGTCATACGACATTATCGGGTTCTGCCGCTGCTTGATCATCTCGTGGAGGTCTTGTACCTCTGGAATAACGCGTTGAGGATTCATGGCGTTCCGAACACCAGTGAGTCCGCAAGTGGCTGCGTGTGGAGTTCAGCACCGTCCTCGACATGCTCAGTTAACACATCGCCATCGGACAGTGCCTGGATTCCATCGCCTGATCGATGGGTAAAGACCTCGCCACTATCGATACCGACCATTTCACGAAGTTCCCCTGCGGTTTGTTCGGATTCGACTTGAACTGAGGATCCATTCACATGTAGCTCCGTCGCAGAATCGGTGTTTTCTTGAGGTCGATCGTCCTCCTCTTCGGATGTCTCACCCTCGGTTACTGGCTCAGTTCGGACCGTATGTACCTCCCCAGAAGCCCGTTGTTGGAGGCCTGAATCCTCATCAGTCATTACTATCACCAGTATTGCCTTTCTGATCTTCAATCCCGATAGGATTCGACAGCACTCGCTCAAGCTGGTCAAATAGGGTCACGAGGGAATCCGAATTTGGGTTCCAAGCTCTTTGATTACCGAGCAGACTCAACGGGGCCCATTCGGCCGTTGAGTCGACCCTAGCTGGGGCCATACACTGTGGCCTAGATCCATTATACCGCATGTCATCGGCGATGTAGACGCGGGGTGGATGTTCTGGGTACTTTTCAGGAATCTCAATCAGGAGGGGGCCATGACGTCCCCCTGAACGGTGCTGCCATCCATCAGGAAAAGCAAACCCATCAATCCTGATCTCACGGCTCTCCGAGAGATCATATTGGAGTCTCCCACTAAATTCCTCTTGTAGTTCCTGTTTTAACTCCCGAACATCATTCAGTGTGCGTGCCAGCGTCATAGATCACCAAAGACGTTGTCTTCAGCCAGTGGCTGAGGATTCAGTTGTTCACCCTCATCAACGTGTTCTGCGACCACATCGTCATCGTTGAGTGACTCAAACCCGTCCTCACCACGATATGTGAGTACAGCGTTTTCATCGAGTTCGGCCTGTTCCTTCAGTTCGGCTGCGGTCGTATCGTCTTCGATCGGAATTTCCTGGTTTTCGACGGTAACAAGCTGTCCCATTGTTTGATTTTAGTTTCTGCGTCGGCTTGCCTGGATCACCGACCAGGCTGCGGTGTGTCGTTGTCTGTACAACTGCTGCTCGGCGGTATCGCGGCGTGTACATCGGTTGAGTCGTCCACTAGAACTGACGACCATATCCAATTCAGCATACCAGCCCCTGTAGTATGGCTCTGTGAGCGGCCCAGAATGGGAAAATAGGAGAACCAACAACGAACTCGGTCAGGAGAGATCTGTCCGATTCGTATATGAGTGATTCCGGCTACCCGACTTTTGTCGGGGAACTTCTTTGATATTGCCTAACTCTGTCTTCCCAAAATTCCCTCAGTTCCGACAGTCTTCGATGGTTTTGACGAGATCCAACTTCTGGGCTTCAAGTGTGGATATCTTGGATTCGAGTGGACAACCATCCGGATGGCAACTTCCCGAAACCGAAACTCCACAAAGTGGACATCCGATATCCGGTTCAGTGTGGCGTCCAACTTTCATCAGAATCGAATCCAGCAGACGGTCACCGGCGTAGACCCACTCCCAGAGTTCTTTGTACGAACCAGCGGACTCAACGGGGATTCCGAGCCCGTCGCTCGGTATTTCCTCGTCTGCTATTAGTGGATTAACCAGCCAGTTTGGCTGGGGTTCCTCTTTGTCTGGCGTCTCAATTTTGTAGATGACACCACCGAAGTTGCCAGTGAATCTGAAAGCAGCATTAATGATCTGCCCCATCTCAGTTGGAGCTTCCATAATAACGTCGTACTTGTTCCTAAGCGTCTCAGCAGAATCGACTTTTTGTGGGATATCCAGAAGTGGGAGATTGAGTTCACGAGGATGAACCCCTTCTGGATCCTGTACTGGATCGTAGAGTTCAGCACCAATATCAGCAAGCAGACCCTCTGCCGTCTTGTCATCCACATCATCAGGGTCGAGAGCATGTGCTGCATCGACTGCTGCGTTGAACCGCCGATCGAGATCTAGTTCGCTGACGGCAATTGTATCGAAGCCATCGATGTTATGCGGTCCGACGAGATATGGAGTATCCAAAGCGGCGTCTGCGATGACTTCTGTGACTCGACGGCCATACTCGGCCTCCAGTCCAGCGAGGGTATCGTAAACCTCTGGGGCCTCTTCCCGAGCTCGTGTGTTCAGATGGTCTCGCAGCCTCTCGAATCGGTTCTCAACAGTAGTTGTATCCAGTTCTGGGTTTAACGACTGGTATTGTTTAATGTGTCTGTCCAGGTAGCCCTCCTCGGACATCACTGATTGACACAGGTACTTGTCGACCCCTTCGAGAAATGAGAACCGCTCCTCATGTAGCATTTCAATTTCGTCTTCGACTCTGGCGATTCGTTGTCCAGTCGATTGGAGGTCTTTCTCACCGTTTATAAACTCAAACAGTGCCCTGATACTTTGCATCCGGAGCAGGTGGTGGCTTCTGGTCAGTCCAAACTGATGCCGCCGACCATGCATCATCTCTTCGGCTAAGCCGAATGTCTGAAAATACCGTAGATGAACTGGTCTATCCGGTCTGACACGGATCACGAACTGACTTACCTGCGGAGCGACCGTCGCGAGTGGGTTCTCAATATCTTTGATGTCTTCTGGTAAATCGGGTCTGTCCTTGTGACCGGGTGAGTCACGAAGTTCTATGCCTGATTGCCAGTTCTCTTCACTCACTGCCATGTTGAACCCGTGTCTGAGGTCCGGTAAATCCCTATTTGCCATGTTTAATTTAGATATGTCTTGCTGTTAGAACGGACTTGTGTCTGCGTCTCGTGGATCATCACTCATATTCTCCGATTTATCCGTTTCCGTGCTACCGTTGTTTTTGCCACCTGAACTCCTATCTCCAGACATCTGATCTTCCTCTAGATACTCCTCTAAGCCAGCCACAATCGTAGCCCTAACTTCAGGATCCGGCTCACTCTGGTACGCTTGAATTAACCTTTCAATATGCCTGTCAGACCTGACACCAGGTACCCTGGCGAGCGAAGCCAGGCTGGTCATAGCTTGTTTCCGAACGATTGGAGAGTCATCATCTATCGTATTGTGGATGAATTCGAGTATTCGCTCAGTGTCTGAGGTCAAGGAGTCCGATGTTTCTCCAGACCGCCCCACCTCTTCTAGGTCCGTGGCCTGAGATCGCGCGGTTGTGTACCGCTGTTCTGCGGGAGAGAAGCTAGGTGAAGGAGACATCTCAGTGTCAGCTGTTTCCTTGTTTAACGGCTCATCAGATTCATCATCAGAAGGGAATTGTGAGAGATCAATTGTTTCCAGGGACACGTTTGATCTCGAGACGTGGTTCCTGATTGAATCGAACGCCGTTGCCCGGGAATCTGCTGCCGCGTACTTAATTTCACCCGGTGCACACGCAGGCCCGAGCAGCTTCCCTTCGAGACCAGCATCGAGAAAGCTTTTTAATAGCTTTCGGAGTGTTTCACTCTGAGATCCGATCTCTGACTCAAAATCGAGCGCCTCCAATTCATCGGCGACAATCTGTCTGATCTCTTCGGGTTGCCGTTCTGTCAGCGTTAGTTCTCCCATCCCGAAAACCGCCCTTTTGATCTGAGCTGCCCGCTCACGATCAAATCCAAATTCAACCAGAATGTCTTCCCAGACGTCCTCAACGAGTGGTGGTTCGTCTTCGGCTTGAGCCATGGATAGGTCGTCCGTCATCGGCTCACCTCATCACTCCTAATCGCATAATAAGCGGCTGTTCGCGTTTGCGAAGCCTCCATTGCCGTATCAAATTCTAATGCCTTAGTCGGTAGCTTCTTCGAGAGCTCTGAAAGATCAGAATTCTCGTTAAGCCCAGCCAGAGCGCGTCGATATTCAGCAAGTGAGGTGTCTTCTAGACTTGTGGGTGTGTCTGTCGAGTTGTCTTTTTTTTCGGTACCTGAGCGCTCTTCGGATTCGAGCTCGTTACGTATATCCTGAAATGCTCCTGTTTCGTACAATGCTGTCGTTAAGAAAGTACTCAAGTGTTGCTCTAAATCCTCTTTGTACATCTGTTTCGATGCTGGCTGGACACTATCTGATAGCCACCCCTGAAGAATATACTGATTGTACAGATTCCCCCAGTTCGACTCGGGAACATATCTGTCATGTAGAAGGAAGCCCTCATCAGGACTCTCATTCGCTTTCAGCTTCCCCTCATGTGTAATTCGACTGTCCAAAGCGTCTGTTTCGACATCTGCGGTCATTCGCCCAAACAACCAGGCACTTTGAGCAATCTCTCGCGGAGTTTTGTTTGAGTCAAGCACCGCCTCGCTTGTCAGAAACCGCATGATTGCTTCCAGCCTTGCGGAATCTGTTTCGATGTCCGCTCCCTGGTGTAGGACTCTCTGAAACCAGCGGACAACATCGCCGTGGATCAAATACGTATCATCGGTACCGCCGGTAACTCTCCGAACGGGCACAAGAATTGAATGTGAGAGGAGCTTGTCAAACAAATCTTGGGAGCCGGTTTCAGGATTTGCTTTTCGGCGGGAGACTAGATCCTTGATTTCATCTCGATCTGTGAGAATAGTCTCCCGTCGATATAGATCAATGATTTGATCGAGCGCGATTCGTACCCGGTCAGGTTCATCAGGCCCTTGACCAGGAAGTCGAGAATCATCTGCAGACGTGATCAGATTGTGACTTCCTGCCAGTTTGTAGAACCTGTGGCAAGCTTTTTCGTAACTCTGTATTTTTGCTGATATGCCGTCGTTATGTTCTGTCTCTTCAGCACCGGCCTTTTTCTGTTCATCCTTTCCAGAGTGGGATCCTTTTCGTGGCATTCGGCGCGCTCGTGTTGACATAGCATGGTAATTGAATTCACATAAGTCTGGGCCGCCGGAGAACCCCACTCTGTGAAAGATTTATATATTCTTCTCTCCGCAAAATTAACATGAAGTAAGTAGGTATATGAAGTTTTCGAAGACAGGTGGCTTGTGGAACTGCTGAGATTGTATCACCCAAATGTATCTATGTATGTCGGACGAAGGCCTTACGGACGGTGGAAACGATCGAGAACCCACGGAACAGGTCTGGAATCTTAATTCGGAGGCACCGCAGGAGTTCCGAAATAAGGCTTGGCGTCTTCTGGGGCAAACCCGCAAGCGCGACGTGTTCATGACTGTCCGCGAACTGGCGGACTCCGAAGAGCCGCTTCAGGGCGCATCAATTGCCCGGGCAGCAATGGATCGGCCGCACTTTGCTTCCATGTCAACTGCGCCAGATCTTAGTGACAACGGAGACCTCGATGCTTTGTGTGATCTACTCGCCGGGTATCGCATCCCCCGTCTGGCACGGCCGGAACACTGGTACTTCGTGCCGTTCAAATCCATGTGTAACTACTTAGTGAACCCATTCCACCACCCCCAGTCCGAAAAGGTTCAGGCTGCGATTGAGTACGTCCGTACTAATCAGCTCTGTACTAACCCCGAGTCTGGCCCCTCTCATGATGGCGGAAATGAGACCGATGCGGAATCAGATTTGGTCCCGTTCGATGCGAGATCTACGGCAGCACATACGTACGCACAGTTGAGTGAGCACCTGCGCTGTACCGCGCCAAAGCTCACTTTTAGTGAGTTTCGTCCGGACGACTTCGGTGCTGGCGTTGGGAAAGGGCTGGTTATTGAAGGTAGTCTTATTGCCGAATCAATGGAGATAGCCCCCGATTGCTCCGACTTTCAACTGAAGGAGAAGCTCGACGAGGTCTTCACCAAGTACGCGGAACAGGTTGCCCACGGTAAGCAGGTCTTCCGTGTTGGGCTGTACCAAGACGAAGATGATGATGAGCATGATAAGAAGGACGCACGACTCGAAGCCATCAGTGACAACTCTAGTTTCGAGGAGTTTGATCCTAATCTTGGCCGAAACGACATCACGTTTCGCTGGGTCGTTCAGACGATATTCATCGAGTAACTGGTCATCACTAGAGTCGAATCCTCATACCTCAGTACTTGAGTTGAGGCATGTCCACTAGTGGCTTCTCACTTTGAACGATTGGCTCTATTTTGTTGATCTGATTCTGTTATCGTACTGGAAGGGACCGTTTGTTATGTCCGCGTCAAATCAGCTTCAGAACACCCCGTCGTCAGTTCCTCCCTCAATCCCGTACGACTGGACAGCACCGAGAATAGTGCTACAATCCGGACACACTAATTGACCCCGGTAGAACTGGTCGTTTTCCCCGTTATGACTACTCAATTCTTCGACATCCGCTTTTCCAGTGAACTCACAGTGTGGGCAGCTTCCCATACAAGAACACACGGTGTGTATTTGTAAGAGCAGCTTCCTGCCCAGAATCGTGCTCGTCGAAAAGAACCGACTTTTGGTGGAAAGACCGTCATTCGGTTGACCCGACTCTGATGAAATGCTTAGTAGCAGAAGCTCCCCATCTCTTGTTACGAGGGCGCTCAGCAACGTTGACAAACATCCTCTCGATATCGCAAAGACACAGCTGTTTCAATCTTCCAGTGAAGAGTATGATCAGCTCCGGGAAACGCTGAGTATCGACGAAGACGATCCGGAGATGTTCGGTGAGACCGTCCGGGAGAAACTGCTCCAAATCTACGCACAAGCCGCTAGCCAGTAAGCTGCGCTAACGGTGAGAATTACATTCGTTTATTCGCTGAACTCATTACTGTGGTATTCTCTCTGAGGGGCGTTCAATTCTGAAGCGAGTATTTGTGCCACTTGTACTTCGAGTCCCTCTGGGTGAGTTTTATACAGGGCCAATAGTCGACTTGGATGGAATCCGGTGAAGAGTAGCGAATAACAGAGTGGTTGCCGTCCCGTTATCGGCTCGTTCTAGATACGGTGGCACCGATAGCAACCGACGGATCGACGGCTGGTGGTCAGCTGCTATCGTTGGGTTCGCTACAGCAATTGAATGACAGGCAGCAGCGACGACAGTTCGAAGGAGCCGTTCCTCCGGGTCAATCTGCATAATATACGCGAGATCGGTTTGTGTTGCGGTAGTGAGCAACTCGTCTAATACATTGGCGGACTCATATTCAATGACCGATTTGGGGGCTCCGATACAGAGATGGCTCAGTGCCATTACTACAGCTGGCGTTCTGGGATGCGAGGAAGCGTCAAGCGCCGACAGAAGGGCTGGGACACAGGCAAAAACAAGCTCCACACAACCGCGGAAGCTAAATGCGGCAATCAGTGTGGCTGTATTTTTTGCGATCTCTGAGTCTGGATGTGTGAGGTGTTTTGTGAGTCTCTCTGGTTCGATATGGGGGGCAAGATCGTCGGCATAGCCACTGTAAGCGAGATGGCCAACCGCTAGGATTGCGTTCTCAACCACAGATGGGTCCGAAGCCTCGAATAGGGCTGTTAAGATCTCAAGATCTGTGGCGGCAATAACCGCGTCCGCATAGCCGACTTCGGCCAAATCTGCGAGTGAGGCGGCAGCATTCCCACGGACATGGTCGGCCTCTGCGTCCAGTTCCGCAGCTAAGTCGGAGAGTGGAATCGTGTCAAGTACGGCGCCGCCGTAGCCATGTTCAGCCAGATAGCCGATTGTCGCAACTGCGTTACCCCTCGGGATTGGATCCTTCTGCGATAACGCCGTGGATATCTTGACCAGATCAAACTCGGCGAGGACCGGATCGATATACCCGGCAGCAAACAGCTCATTGAGCAGAGCAACAGCGTTCCCGGCGACAGACGGATCTCCATGTGTAACCAGTGGCTCAAGATCCCGCGGCGAAATTGCTGACCCAACAGTTACGGCATCCACGTATTCTAAAAGATAGCCCAGCGCTGACGCGACGTTCTCTCTGACGAACTCTGATTCGTGTGATAGCAGTTCTGCGAGCGTCTGATGATCAATATCGTCGGCGAGATGAACAGCCCGGTCCTGCTCCTCATCAAGCAGATAGCCAATCACAATCGCTGTATTACCAACGGCGTTAGGTTGCGGATCTTCAAGCGTTGAATTGAGGGCCGCCATATCGAGTTGCGTCGCCACGGGACTCGTATACCCCGCGGCAACAATCTCACATAGCGCCGCAGTGGCGGTGACACAGCTGTCAGTAGCCTGCTGTTGTAGCGGTGATTCAAAAGCAGAGATATCAATTTCTGCTACAATTCGGCCGGTGTAGCCCGCTTCAGCAAGATCCGCAAGAGTACGCGCAGCCGCTCCACTGACATCGGAGTCGGGATGCGTCAGAGCGAGCTCAAGTGAGTCAAACGAGATACGATCCAGAACAGCATCGGCCTGTCCGTGAGCGGCAAGCGTTTGTAGGAGTCGTGCGCCCGCGGCGACCCGATACGGATCCGCAGTGTCGAAGACTCGGGCCAATTGAGCAGACGGAATGGCAGTGGGCTCTGCGTCGACAATTGCCTCTAACGCAACGAGAACTTGCTCAACCTCGCCCCGTTCATCCAGAAGGTAGGCTAATAATACGGGCGTATACGCTGTCATGTCGGATGGCGAAGAGCGTACGACTGTCGTGAGCACTTCGACAAGTGCTTCGCCGAGTGTTTGTTTGGGAGCTGAATATTGATCCGCAAAGAGAGACTCCGTATCAGCGAGGTCCGTCTGTAACCATTCTTTGAGTGTAACGACTACATGTCTACAGTACGGTCGCAACACATCCGCAGATTCTATTTTAGCAAGGACTGTGCCCGCGAGCGCACGACGCTTGTAATCCGCTGATTCTCGTCCATCGAGCAGAAGAGTCGCCACGAGCGCCGGCACGAGTTTCGGTGAAGGAACTGTTGGCTCTTCACCAGAGAGCAGTTCTCGTAGCTCGGATAGGGAGAGTGGAGATGTACCACCCGGCTGAGTAGAGATGTCACTACGAGGCGGGCCCGGGAGTCCGGGATCATCTCCAGAGCCTTCTGTCATTAGTATACCTCAGCATGGCCGTAACAAGAAGCGTTGCCCTTCCGCCAGCGTGACCCCTGAACAGTTTGTCACTGTATAAACACGGTATCCGGACTGGACTGCTCTGTTGAATCCGATGACGGCACGGCGATCACGATCCCCGAAGATAGGATTATCTCGCTCTTCGTCGTCAAGGAGTTGGATCAATCCACTCAGTGATCTCGATCCTCACTCTCTCTGCCAAGATTCCATCTCTGAATTCTCTCGACAGCGCTCCTGAACCGAGTACAGAGTGGCCTTATCCTGACGCCTTCTGCGGATTCAACAGAGCAAACTGCTGAAGTACCGACTAAAGCACCAACTGCTGCTAAGGGCCAACTGGCACTGGCTGCTGTTCCCAGCGCAGCGATTCCTGCAGAGCCACCTAAGGAGTAACCTCCTGCACCGAAGAGAGCAGGAACGATCGCACTGCCTACAATCATATATTTGCCCTTGAATTGTATGAGAGCGACCTCGTCCTCACATGATTCACACTAAACTCGTTAACGATAGAGACGTCGTCCTGATCAACTTCCGTCATACCTAATTCCTATTACTATAACATAAAATCTTGATATATTTTCCTAGTGATCAGCAGTGAAGGTAGCGAGCGAACGCTTCGTTCAGTTCCATAGTCCGTCGTGTAGGGTAGTCTCCAAGATAATTCCATGTGTGAGTACGCCACTGCGTGGTGACAGACTAGTGGTCGATAGTGAGAGACAGCGTCCCTCGAACGGGTTTCAGCCCAGTTGCTGTCAGGGCGATACTCGAGCCGGTGTCGGAGGTAGCCAACAACCGTGCCCCAGACGTAGTCGACATTACTGGTTCGGCAAACGTGTTGTCACTCAAAAAGGAGTTTAGGCCGTCAGTGGAACGCCGGGTCCTCGGACTGACCGGAGTCGGCTTCGGATTCGGCGCCTTCGTCGTCCATCGAGGACCGCTCGTTGATCGCGGATGCGTCGGTGCCGTCACCATCGTGTCCCTCGCCCTCGTCGTTGGACGCCATCTCTTCGTCGTCCATTTCCTCGCTCGTCTTACGGAGCATCTCCTCCATGCGGTTGAGTTCGTCCCAGAGCGCTATCACGGCCTCAGGGGTCCGGACGTCACCGGCCTCGAGTTTCCGCTGGATGAACTCAATCAGCTTCTGCTGGAACGTTTTCACCGACTCCTCGTCCGGGTTAGTCTTGACGCGCATCGACAGCTGGAAGTCCTCCTGTCGGCTGGCCTGTTTAGCGATTCGCTGCCGGATTGCCTGTATTGCGAAGCCGTTCATCGACGCGGACTTCTCACCACCCTCGGCCGGTTCGGATTCGTTCGTTGCCATCGCAGTTCATCATACAGGCGGATGTGATACCAGGTTGACCGCACAGCCGCACTTAGCGAAACAATTTTGAATGGAATTTCCCAGACTATATTGAATATGTACCCGACTACAGTCGGTCCAGACAGCGTTACCGACTCGAACGTTAGTTATTGAGGAACCCCGATTCCAATCGGGGTGGCCGTCGTACTCTTCATCGGTCGGTGTATAATCAAGTTACTCGCCGCCTGTCTCATGATTTGCCGTTCCCTGTTCACGGCTACGATGACGACCATATGGACGCTTGTCGACTGTTCAGGTATGCCTGATTCGGTGCCACAGCTCGGCCTTGAACTGATCTCGACGAAAGCTTCCATAGAGGACGGTCAACTCCTCACCGACGAGGAACTCAACACCGCGATACGGGGGTTCGAGGAAGGGGGTTTCCAGGAGTCCAAACACGCAGCCGGTATCCTCTCAGAGGGTAAAATGAGCAAGGGAGCTTGGGACGCGACTAGCGAGTACCTTTTCGACCTGCTGGAAGAGGCCAGTGTTGTTGGGACGCTCGACGAAGACCTTCCGAAAGCCGCGTGTAAGGCAGCTCGCGTCATCGCCAAAATCAACTCAAACACATCGGTCGACCCGCCGCTACGAACAGAGTTAGGAGAATCGTTGATCCGTGACGGGACGGGGGATGAGGGGAATCCATGGCTGACGACCGCCGGCACCCTCCTCCTTTCGACGGCGATGGACACCGGAGAATACGAACCTGCTGACGAGATCGCGAAGCGGATTGCTGAGCACCTCCTCGCTCTCTCGAAGAATACCGATGGGACACAGGAAGCGAATCTCACAGCGGTGGGCTACGGTATCCTCGGCCGGACCAACAACGGTGACCACGCGAAGACGCTCGTCGCTGAGTCGATCGACCTTCGAGAGTATCTATACCGAACGGAATCGAACCTCCGTGAGGGGTTCCTCCGGTTCGTTGCCCGAGTCGCACAGGAGGACCCAGCGCTTCTTGAACCATACACCGTCGAGCTGGCGACACATCTTCGGGCAGAGTCTTTCGCCGTCAGGCGGGACGCCGCTCGTGCGTTTCTCGCGCTCTGTGATGAAGTCAACTGGGAAGCGCTCCGGCCTGGCGTTCTCACATTGAATAGTCCTTTTGAACGAGATGGCCCGACGCTGCCGCTGTTCGCAATCCAATTTTTGCAGAGAGTTGCCCAGCACAATCCAGAGGCCGTCCCCCAGCGGGTTGGAGACGCATTCGTGAAGGCCCTCCAACACGACGATCGGTTCACAAGCGTGTACGGTAGTGAGGCAGCCATTCAAGAGGACGCACTGACTCGGGCAACGCTCTTCGCCGCGGTTGAAACGCTTGCTCCAGAATTCCCAGAACTCGCCGACGCGGTTGGTAATGGGGTGTTCGATGAGCTAGAACGATGGCCCGACGAGGGTGTCAAACTGTTCGTGGCAGCCGCCGCCGGTTGCTTTGTGGCGGTTGCGCCAAACGTTGTCGGCGATCGGTTCATTCGGCTGCTCATCGATGACAGTGGGGTGGGCGGGCAGGATGGTTCGACGGATACGCCGCTTGTCGCCAACAAGTCGACAAAGGCTGCGGTGAGCCGATTCGCCACCCGGATGGCCGAATTTGACGGAGAAAAGGCCCTATCGACCGCTGATCAGTTAGTGACCCATGCTGAGGATCGAGGGACACCCGGACATCTCGATGTCGTTGCCGTACTCCTACAAATAGTTCATCAGAAACGGGATGACGACGAAGTGAGGAGAAACTTCCACGACATTATCGAGCGAGTCGCCGACACGCACGAAGACGAGTTCTTAGCGTGGGATGAAGACGTATTCGACCCAGAACTAGATCAACACTCTGCGCCAGACGACAGCGAGTAGGCGCCTCACCAGTGCGAAGTCACAGGGTCTGAGGTCGAATCAGCGTTCCAATCCCTCGAGGATCGACAGTAAACATCTGTTACTTCAAAAAAGCAGTGAGCGCGGTCAGCGCTTGCGTCGCCGCCGACGGACTCGAACCCGACGGACTCGGACCACGCGGCCCCCCTCCTCGTCCTCTTCGTCACTGCTACTGTCGTCCGATGACCCAGCAGCAATCCACACGACGGTCAGCAGCACGCCGATGATCATGAGCATCGTCATACCACCGAAGCCGCCCGACTGTGTTACGACCATTCCGAGCATGCTTTCCAGCATATCTCATCATTTGTTCTATCTGAGGATTGTATTATCGCGAATGTCGGTTCAGGGAAGCATTTTTAAATTGCTCTCATAGAAGCAACAACAATCATATCCGGATTCGAGTCTGTCGTTCATCTGCTGGAAGCCGGAGTCCAGGGGGATATCGAGCCAGTATCTTCAAGAACATCGTTATAACCCGGGTAGTTCCAGCCCTGTCGTTTGCCGTGCGAATTTTACAAAAATCTTGGTCCGCTCGAATCCCTCGTGTTCAGATAAGCTGATTCCATGCGAAAGCGAACGATTTTAGCCACTCGTCAGCAGTTTCTGCTTTGGCGTTGCTAAAACAGTTTGAGAAGCTGGTAGTTCTGCGTTTTACCTCACGAAAGACACGTTCAACGCTATTCCGATTTCCATGTCGTTCGTATCTGAAATCGAGGCTATGTTTTTCACATGCTCGATGAAGTGGAACCGCACCATCAATGAGAAATATCGCGTCATCCACGTCGTGCTTTTCACGGAGTTCTGCGAAAAACTGATCTGCGATCACGTTTGTTCTTGTCGGCTCAAGCTTTGTGTGGAGTAAATCTTTTGAGTCAGGATCGACGGCAGCGTACAGCCAATATTGTTCATCGTCAAGCTGAATCACGGTTTCATCGACCGCAACGTGATTCGGGCTCCGACCAGATTCCGGCTGTAGATCGGCCTTGTGGACCCAGTTATGAACAGTGGATCGAACCCGATCAACACCGAATACCTCAAGAAACAAAACAGTATCCGAGAGAGACAATCTAGACAAATGTAGCTGAATACTGAGCTTCATCAACAGTTTCGGTGTTGCTTCTCGCTCCACAAACTCTAAGTTGATCTCGTCTAAACAGCCGCTGAGGCGGTCGTTTTCGGGCATAGACACTTTGAAAACGCACCGCCTCACCTTTCAATCCTTATCTGAACACCGCCGTACAAACCACAGTCGCGCGACTGAGTCCCCCCGAGATCATCGCTACGGTCCGTCCGGAACTGGAACGCGTCTCTCGACGGCGGTCGATCGAAGCAACAGTTCAGCCACACGACCGTGTTCCGAAACTCTCGCTCAACGGGACGAATCCCGTAGATGTCATTGTGTAGCATCGGAGAACACCACGCATCATCTCTGGTGACTCGTGCTCTTGTGTTCGCTCCGTCTCGGCCGGGCCGAACACGTCGAATTCTTCGAGAAACTCTTCGATCAGGACTCTCTTGTGGTGTTCGGTCGAGTAGACCGCAAAGGCAGTGACGAAGCAGAGACTCCGTGAATCAAGGAGAGACTTGTGGCGTTCACGCCATGGAGGACATCATGATACGCTTAGATCCAGATCAACGGTCGATCGTGTACGCGCAAGGAGATCTATCAGTATTACCTCTCCCACCATATCGAGTGAGTCATCATTGAACAAGTCACGCATCATCCCCCGGTAGGACGTGAGATCCACTTGCTGATTGTCGACGATCGTAGCAACGGATCTGAGCAGCTTCTTCATAGTTAGAGGTGCAAGCCCCTCACTTAGTGCGTCCATAAGTTCTGGAACGTTATCGACGAATGCATCGACATTAGATACAGCCAGTATCGAATATATCTCGGCGACATCTCCCCGATCGGTGGAGTCAACCCCCTCGAACAGTTCCCGTAGCTCCTCATTCTCCTCACCAAACAACTCGGGTAACGCAAAACTCAGCTCTTTGAGAAGTCCCAGGAAGTTTTCCTGTGTCTCTGAAAACTCATTGTATATTTCTATCAACCGCTCATCATCGTCTTCAAATGCTTCGTGGACTGCCTCTGGATGGACGTCTGCTACTCGACCAAGCGCCTTGGCTCCGTGCGTCGTGTACAGGGACAGATGGGACATATCCAATTTATCGGCTGCCGGAGAGTCTGCGTATACTTGTTTATCCAGACCGACCGCGAGCGACACGAGATAGTCGAGTAGATCGGACTCTTCAGCGACAAATCTGTCTGGGAACTCGTCCGCGAGATAGTACAATGCTTCTGCCGCACCGAACATCGCTTGCCCATTAGCTTCCATTTCATACTCGACGAGAGATTCGACATCATCGAGAATCGGACCCACGGCATCCGGTGTGGCTCTTGCAAGCCCACAAACTGCGTATGCAGCATGTTTTCTGACATCTTCGTTCGGATCATCGAATACCTCTGTAAGCGGGTCAAGCAACTCGTCTGTTCCGGCTGGTGGCGAGGTATGGATCACATCATCGCCGAGAATTGAACTTCCGGGTGATTGGCCTGAAAGCACCCGCAAGACCGCTGCTGCGTTCTCCCGCCGATCGGACGACTCTGCTTGGAGAGCGTGCCGCAACTCGACTCGAGTCTCTTCGTTGAGTTCCGCGACCGACTTGGAGACCCCCCCGATCGCATCCATTGCATTAGAGGTCCCAATACTCGATGTATAGGACAGTCCGAACTCAACGAGTTCGGTCAACAGATCTTCAGAGACATCGTCGAGATCCTCCGTGAGTTGGGAAAGTACACGACACATCGAATCCTTCGTATGATCTGTCGAGGTGCGGAACGCACGCGTGATGTCGTCAATGATAGGCGCAACTGTATCGGAGTTGGTGCTGGCAACGTGCCAAAGGGCATCTGCCGCTTCACTTCGAACATCCGAGTTGTCGTGTTGGAGAGCCTCCCCGAGATCTGGCACTACATCAATAACACGGTCGGGGTCCTGGTCGGCGAATTCACCAAGACAATCGGCTGCGATCTCGGACACTTGGTCCTCCTCAGCGGTGAGAGAGTCGGCAACCAGCGGCTGTAGTTCGAAGAACGGTTCTGGTTGATATAGAGTAGCACTGGAAGTGAAAAATAGGGCTCTCCGACGTTTCTGAGTGTCGTCACTCTTCAAGGCGGTTCGGATCTCCGGCACAAGCTCCTCAGCCACTCCCGGCCGTTGTTCGAGGATGGTTGTACAGACGTTGTTCGCTTTTGTCGCTTCTTTTCCGCTCGATATCTCAAAGTACATATCGATCAGTGTGTCGACTCCTCCAGCGACTACATCGGGCTCCACTTCAGCAACCTTCTCGAGTGTCATCGCGGCTGTTGAGCGCGCTCGGGAGTTCTGATCGCCAACGATGTCAAGCAGAGCCGGTGCATAGTCGACTACGTCTTCCGGATACTCCCAACTAATATCGAGAAGGGCAGAGCAGGCGTAAAACACAATATCGTCATCGTCGCTTTCGAGCAGCTGACCGAGATCCGGAACGAGATCTCGAACCCGTCTGGGGTTGTGTTCTGCGGCATCCTCGATTACCTCAACAACGGCCTCCTGTGTCGAACGAGTCGTTGTGTCCTCCTGAAGCAACTCCTGACATGCAGGCAGAACGCGATCGTATACAGACGATTCGTACTTGAGTAGCGATTGGAGCGTCCGCTGTGTGTATAGCTGACTCTGGTCGGCTGTCAGTCCGACAACGATCTGATCCGCTTCGTTGACGAGTGCCTCTGGGTGGGAATCAGCGGTTTTGGACAGCACTGACGACGCTTCGTCACGTACATCCCCTACATCATCTTCGAGAGCGGCAATGATGTTCGAACGAGACTCCGCGAGCACAGGTGGGAGCTCGGACCGCTCACCTTCGACCTCCGCAACTGTTGATAGAACACGGAGGGTATGTTCTTTTGCTTTCGGATCATCTTCTTCGAGTGTTGCTGTAAACCTCGATGGCAGGTTGTCGATGACGCTGGGGTCTGCCTCAATAACCTGCTCGAGTGTGTGCGAAGCCGAAAATGAAGCTTCCTCGTGGCCAATAAATGAGGTCAACCAGTCGACGTCCCCGGAGAACCGTGCCGGAACATACTCTGATACCTTTCTTGCAGCCCCGAGAGCGGCCGCTTGTACCGCCTCGGACTCGTCATCAAAAAGCGCTCGAAGATCATCGGTCAACTCGAAGACAGCCTCCGATGGGTCCTCATCATCTAGAAAACCTGTCGTCGCCATATTCTCGAGGAATTTGGCGGCTTCAACTCGGACCGCAGTATCCTCGCTCTGAAGTGCGGATTGGATTTCCGAGATCCCCCGCTCTGCGATGGCTTCATGATCCGTTGCAAAACAGCGAACATAGTACCCTGCGACAGACCGCTGGTCACCTGAATCTGGATCGTCTAACACCGTGGTGAGGCGGTCAAAAATATCAACGCCAATGTTGCGGTCATAGTCCGCAAGCGCCGAGAATAGATGGAAGAAATTCCATGTCTGGTTCTGATTGTCTGCCTCCAGACTCATGCTCACAAGTCGATGTTGGTGATCAGCAATACTTGCTGGGTCTTCCTGTGCAATTAAAAGCAGTATATTGGAAAGGTTATCTTGGATCTCGTTCGAGAGATTTCGCTTGCCCGTCGTTTCCTCGACTCGGGCGTACTCTTGGGTGGCCTCTCTATACGCAGCCGCGACGATCTGGTCGGCGACGTCGACGAAGGGCTCCGGATTCTCATCTACGTACGTCGTGGCTGCGTCGGTAATTTGGCGCCACCGTTCGAGACGCCGTATGGATCGCGGGGGGTTGAACTCTTCACAGAGCGTTTCGACAACGGTCTCGACAGTGTATTGGTCGTTCACCATGTATTGTGACACCTCAGTTGAATCTGGTCGGACTCATCAGGGAAGGGCACTCGAGAGCGGGTCGACGATCTCCGAGATCGGTTCAAGAACCGAGCGACTGCCACAGTGGTCGCCACCACACTGATCAGTAGAGATGGCACAGAGAGGACAGTCGAGCGGATCTAGACTCTCTTCTGACACAAGTTGGGTGAGGAGCTCGGTCCCGAGGTAGGCTCGGTGCCAGTACGTCTCGTAGGTATCCTCATGTAGGGGTTTACTCGCAACGGTCGGATTAATCAGCCGATCAGTCGAATCGGGAGTCGAATAGATTACCGCTCCGAATCCACCTTGGCAGAAACAGCGAGTAATCGCCTGATCACGTGCCGCTCCGGATAGGGGAACCTGGTCTACGTCTGGTGTCGGAAAACGTTCCGGATCTACCGTTTTCATCGGCGTCGTCAAGAGCGGATTCTCTAGACGAGTCGCTGATCCGTCTTTTTCGATGTTGCGTCGAAGTCGCTCTCGGAGTTCCTGTGCTGAGAAACTCGGCACGTCATCGACGAAGTCTAGTTCGTCGGCGGCTCGAACCAACCGCTCATAAGGATCGAACGAGCTGATCGGAGAATGCTCTGGTCCAAGCTGGAACGGGGCATCAAGTGCGACATCAGCGACTGCCTCGGAGGGAACGCGACCGTACGTGGACGCAACCTCACTGAGGGTTTCGCGTATCGCTTCATCCGGGACGGACGCCGTGAACTCCGCTGCCTGATCACGTAAGGTGGTCAAAATAGCGTCTTCATCTGTCTCCGGATGCATAGCGTCAAACACTGCAGCCATTTGCGTCAAATATCCTTCCTCGCTGATCATGGTAGAAACAAAGAAGCGATCGACGGTCGTAGCGGCTGGCCGCCACGTCTCCTGAAGCTGTCGTGCTGTCTCACATGAACTACTAATTTGATCAGCAGCCAGTTCAATATCGGTCCTCCCACGAGCGGCGTTAAATAGGGTATCAATTGCCGTCCGCTGGAGTGCGCGAATTGAACGGCTTGGGGTGAACCTCTGTCGATATCCTGATAGCAGGAGTTCCGGAAGTCTGAACGTCTGAAACGCTCTAACTGTATTCGCATCATCAGAATCGATGTCCAGCCGGATCAGACTTCGTGCTGGAAATGCTTCCCCACGGATTCCTGTAAGTCCGGTCGGTCCGCCCATGTTTATGTCTCTCAATAGGGACGAACTCCTGTCGGTATGATAACTTAATAAATGTTCGCACTGCTGTGTTGGTTGCGTTAAGTTAGAGGATGAGGTGCTCGACTTCAGAGTGTCTATGACCGAAATCGAACGCTTCAGCGAACGTATCGCGTGGATCGACTTGTCGTATGTGGAGAGATATCGAACGCCACGGGACACAGACTGAAAAGAACCTCATCAAAGCTATCGCCACGGTCGCCGACAACGGACCGGTCGACCTCAGAGCGCACCGCGACACGTTCGTCGATCTTTTCGCGGACGGCTTACTCGACATCAGGGGAAAAGTCATGCTCGTGGACCTGCTGGCAAAGATTCCGCCTACGGTCGACATCGGATTGCGGCCACAGTAACTGCCAGTGGATTCCGGGGGCGGATGGAGGTTTCGAGACGGGTCGCCGAATCACCCCATCGACCCGGAGCAGTCGAGGTTGAGCGCGTAGTCGACCTCCTTGATCGACGCGCCGACCGAACGTTTGCGGCCTTTGACTTTCACTACCTTCCCGTTCTTCCGGGTCTTGACCGCAGCGCGCTTGTCTTTCAGGACCAGCTTCAGCAGCAGCCGTTTGAATGTGTCGAACACCTCGTTGATGTCCGACGCCGAGATGTACAGCCCGTAGTCGTCCCGACAGAGCTCCCGCATCTGTCGGTCCGAGGCGTCACCGACCCCTGCGATGATGAAGTAGCAGTTGTTCGACGGGAAGAACTCGAGGTCGCGGATCAGCTTCCGGACGTCGCGCACGTCACGCGAGCTGTTGTTCTCCTTCCCGTCGGTGAAGGTGAGGACGGCCATCGGGATTCCCTGGCGGTTGGCCTCGTAGTGGGCCTTGGCCAGCGAGCCGATGGAGTGGTACACCGAGTCGTACAGGGCCGTCTGGCCGCCGGCCGACAGCTTCCCCACGTCTGCCTTCAGATCGCTTGACGACGACCGTAGCGTACCGAGCCAACACGAGGAGTCGAAGCTGTTGACAACCCCGTAGTGGCGACCGTCACAGTGGATCTCGTCGACGAACCCCTTGGATCGCCGTTTCATCGTGGTGAGCTTCTTCGTCATGGCGTACTTCCTCATTAGAATGAAGACACAGTGGAACTGACTGAGAACAGGAATCTGCGAAGTCTTTATAAGGTGTTTCAGAGCAGTAGCTCGACTCGGGAGTATCGGGTTTCAGTCCACAGCTGCTGTAGTATCAACGGCCACAGTCCGCAAAAGAGGTCAGTCCCTACCGGCGACGGATCCGACGGATCAGGACCTTCCGCTTGACTTTGACGGGGGATTTGATCACCTTCAGCCGGACGATACGACCGTTGCGCCGGTAGACTTTGACTCGGACCGTGTGGCCCTTGTAGCGAACCTTCCGGACACTGACGCTCTTGCGTACCATATCTATAGCTATGTCCTAGAGGCTACTCGACAGGTCCCCTGACTACCGTTCTGGAATAGTTTTATGTATGACGAGGCGGTACGTGACCGATTCACCTGTAAAAAAGACTTCGACGTTGAATGGGATATGCCCTGTTGAACGCAAGACTGCGTCGGGGTAGGGTCAATAACTCACGGTTTCACAGCGTCAAAGAGCGGTTCTTGCGCTCAGAAGATGCAGTAACTGCCGCTGGCGGTGGTCGTCAAAGGGTCAAAACTATGGTACCTTGCTCCCTTGATCAGGTGACGACGGCGATGCCTCTCCCGGATACGTCCGGAGAAAGGGAGCAGGCGGCGAGCCTTAACTCGCCGCCTGCGTCAGGTTATGGATGATACACTTCCGCGTGAGCTCCCGGAACTGGCCGTGCCAGCTCCGGGAGCGAAGCTTCTCGCCGTCGTCTTCCTTCAACTGCGAGAAGCCGGTTTCACTCATCCACCGCTGGTTGTAATCCTCGTTCATCCGGGCGTTGTGAGCTTTCTGTAACGGTGTCTGTTCCCTGTGCTTGATCAGTGGGCGCGTTGACTTAGAGCGACACTCCTCACGAAGCTCTCCCCACGAGTAGTTCGCGTCGGCAGACAGCACCCGCAGGTCTTCCGCGTTCCGGCGGAAGACCTGCATCCCGATGTGGCCGTCCCACGCCTTCTGCGTCGTAAAATGAACGTCTTTGATCGCTAGGGTGTTCACGTCGATCAATATCGTCGTCTTCATCGACTGGAACGAGTAGTTCGCGCGGTCGCGGTAGTGGTAGCTGGTTTGATCACGTTGAAAGCCGCTTGCGTCAATTGCAGCTTCACCACTCCAGCCCGCCTGCTCCGCCGAGTGCGGAGCAGGCGGCGGAGTTCACGCATCCGGTACTCGTTTTCCCACCGACAAAATGAACTGTAGTGCGGTGCCTCGTCGAGATCAAACACGGCGAGGACGCCAGGCATCTCGTTGAGATAATCTTCGGTCTCACGGAGACTCTTTTCTAATTCGACGCGGAACAGAATCAATGCGATCTGCGTCCACTCGGCGTACCCGTTCGCGCCGTCTGGCGCGGCGGGTACGTCCGGCTCATCAACGTGCTGTTTGGCAAGGTTTCGACACATCCAGGCAAGCCGTCTGAGCGATGCCATATCGCCAGACGGCGTCCAATTCCCGGTTAGCTTGACGGAATCCTTCCGTGAGAGCGTCTGAGATAGCCGTCACTCGGCGGCAAAACAAGGCAGGTGAACTACATCTCATCCAGTATACGCGGTATATTTATGCTCGTATTGTTCGATCAGACAGTTGATGACGGACTGGAAGCGTGTGAAACAGGAACTCACAGAGGCTGGCTATTCTGGATTTGAGTTCGATAGCGGCGATACGGCTGTGTCGGGACTATCCGGTGAGTGGGTATCCGGTAAAATCGCACGCGAGGGGGGATTAAAACACGAGAATCAATCGCTATTGATACGGATTCTCGACGCATTATCAGGTGACGGTGGTGCCGTGGATGCTACACCAGAAAACGCCCCGGAACGCATACGCAACATCGCCACTGAACACGGGTTGGAAGTCGTGATAATCAGCGTTTCTGCTGATAAGGCGCGTATCGCAGTTTGTGACCCCTCCAAACATGATTTGTAACGGCGTATTCGCTATCACCGTTAGGGCGGTTGAAACTGACTATGAACTACTCGATTTTTTGACTGTCTCATTTTCCATCTTTTCAATACTACCCGTGTTGGTGCCCAGATAGACGTATACTCGACACTTGACCGTCCTGAAGCGTCGTAGACGATGTTTCCTCGCAGTACGGTGCTCAAAACGGAATTTGAACATCCCACAGCCATAGTATACTCCCACCACCCGTTTTCGTTGATGAGCTCTTCCGATCCAGCGATCCAGGTGGACGGATTGACACAACGGTATAACGACATCGTCGCTGTCAACGATCTCGACCTCACTGTCGAACAGGGTGAAGTGTACGGGTTTCTTGGGCCGAACGGCGCTGGCAAGTCAACTACGATTGACACCCTGATTGGGACAACCCGACCCACATCCGGGTCTGTGTCCGTACTCGGGTACGACGCCCAAGCGGCCTCGATATCGATCCGACAAGCCGTTGGACTCCTTCCGGGTGAGTTCGGGCTGTTTGAGCGACTGACTGGGCGTGAACACGTCGCATTCGCGCAAAACTGTAAAGATGTGACCGAGAGTCCAGACGATCTCCTTGCCCGAGTCGGCCTCGCCGACGTCGCAGACCAGCGGGCGAGTGGCTACTCAACGGGGATGGGACGACGGCTCGCACTTGCGATGGCACTGACTGGCGATCCGGACTTACTCGTGCTTGATGAGCCAACGCGAGGACTAGACCCGAACGGTGCCCGAACTGTCAGATCCATCATACGTGAGGAAGTTGAGCGTGGGGCAAGCGTATTCTTTTCTAGCCACAGTATGGAACAGGTAGAGTCGGTCTGTGACCGCGTTGGTGTACTCCGGGATGGGCAACTCGTAGCTGAGGGTGACGTTGAGATGCTTCGGACACGCCTCGGTGGTCACCGACTCGCCCTCACAGTCGAGAGCGTACCGGACAGCCTCCCCGATCGGCTCGGTGGGCTGGACGCTATCTCAGATGTCCAGATTGACGGCACGACTCTCACCGCCTCACTGACGACGGCCAGCCGAAAAGCCGCAGTTATTGACGCCACAGAGGCTGCGGGGGCAACTGTGACTGACATCGAGACGTACACTCCCTCGTTAGAGGAGTTCTTCGCGACGGTGACGGATCAAGATGAGGAGATGACCCGCAACGGGATGTCCGCAGCCGCCGAGACAGGAGGTGACGCATGAACTGGCACTACATCGCCCAGACCGATCTCCGCGAGCTTAGCCGATCAAAGCTAATCTGGCTGGCGACCGCTATCGTTGCCGGACTGTGTGGGCTGGGTACAGCGGTTCCAGCATTGGTTACTGATGGCTCAGGTCTAAGCTATACACTCGGTGTAGAGACGCTGTTCATTACGCTCGGTACTGTAGTGCCATTTGTCGCACTTGGTCTCGGTTATCGCGTGATCGCTGGCGCACGCGAATCCGGTACGATGCGGTTCCTGCTCGGACTTCCAAACCGACGGCTCGACGTCGTCCTCGGAATGGCATTATCACGGGTAGCAGCGACGATTGGCGTTACAGGGATCGGCGGTGTCGTCGGCCTACTTGTTTTGGTTGGATTGTACGATTCGACCTCGTTGGGCCCGCCACTTCTAGTAGTGGTTGGACTGGTCACTGTGGGCGTCGTCTACGCGGTTGTCGGTGTCGCTATCTCCGCGAGTGTCGACTCGTCCACTGGCGCAGTCGGCGGTGCGTTCGGCGCCTACGTCGTACTGTTTTTCTTCTGGGAAAGAATCCCGCAGGCGGTATACTGGCTCGTTAACGGGTCGTTCCCGAGTGGAGACACCCGGCCTGGTTGGTTCGCATTCTTGACACGGCTAAATCCTGGAACAGCCATCGGCGACCTTACTGTCGCACGATTCGAGTGGATGCGCAACGCCGAGTACGTCTCAGTCCGTCAAACATCAGATCTGATCGAGGGAGATGTACCATTCTATCTCTCGGAACCCGCCGGAGTTGTCGTCGTACTAATCTGGATCGTCGCTCCAATAATAGTCGGATACTGGTCGTTTAGGAACCGATAGCGGTTAATTTCATTTTCATATTGTCCGTCCGGAAGGCGTACCGATCTAGAGAGCAGTAGAGCACGGACCGGTCTCTCGTACTTTCAGCCGCATTAGTCGTCTGAGAAGCCTTCTCTCCGGTTCTCTTCTTGCTTTTTCGGTCGATTAAGTTATTTATAAATTCAGCTAAATTGACCGTAGAATCATGCCGACACGAAAGCGGGTCCTGCTGCTGTCCGGCATCGTGCTGCCGGCGGCGGTCGATGTTATTAACCTCGAAAATGACTGCCAACACTCCGCAGATACACCATTTACGATATCCCGGACCCGCCGAGAATCGATCGGACGTATATCTGGGTGCCAACGGAGTACCAGACAGACGCGGTCAACCATCGAAACCCGCTAACGAGGGTCTCGCTTCCCAGGGCGCCGAGCACGAATTCCGCATTAGTTGCCGCGAGCGCACCGCTGAGGATGTCGGGCACGGCAACAGTCGCGATAAAACTCACCAGCAGAGACGCGACTCGTAGCCACTGACTGGTTGTGGTTGTCCAACTTATCCGAAGGGCGGTTACGGGCCCTGCCCTACCGACAACCGCGATATCCGGCGCGAGCCAGAACTTGTAGAACACGACCGTCACAACCGGGCCGAACAGGAGTATCGGCGTTACTCCCTCAAACACGCCTGGTCCAAGCACTCCTGCGTCGAATACGAGTAGCGAGACAATCATGAGCGACAGCGCAAATGCGATCATACCGATGATCATCATCCCGAGCAGTGTAGCTGACAGAGGCAGAAGCCGGCGTATGGCGAATGCGACTGTCTCTCGCCTTGTCATCTGCTGGTCGGTCAGTTCGCTTGCGACGACGGTGGAGACGTACCCCCGGAGCAGGACACCCAGCAGCACGCTTCCGATTAGATTGTGAATTGGAGTATCGACCCACCCCACCGTCGGCTCAAACGGCGCCAGTACGAGTTCGAGTGCTGCCAGCATGACGACGAATATCATGGCTGTTACCGGGACTGACAGCCGCTTCTGGAGCAGATCAATACTCCACCGAAGATCACCTGCCGTTGATCGCCCGAGAATCGCTGGATCAATACCGCGACAGCGAATACACCCACACCCGTCGATGTCGTCACGCGGAGGGATCATGGAGGCTCCTAGCAACACATATGATGATGAATTCTTCAATCTATTGGGGATAGCTACTGAAAATTCAGCTTTAGTCACCCAAATTACTATTTTCCCTTCAGACTTATCTCTGCCACACTGATCCCATGTCTGGGCTACTCCCAACCCAATCGGACGCAACCATCGACCGGTCCGACGATCCGAGTCTCCTGTGTATCGACGATGAACGGGCCCGCAAAATTCTCTCGACGCTCTCTTCGGATACGAGCCAGGCAGTGTTCTGTGAACTCAACGAGGAACCGAAGCCTGTGAAAGACCTCGCAGCCGAATTGGATATGTCGGTACAAGCGGTTTCCTACCACGTTGATAACCTCCAAGACGCCGGGTTAATCGAAGTACTCGACATGTGTTACTCAGAGAAGGGACGAGAAATGAGCATCTATGGACCGTCGACAGAGCCGTATATACTCTTTCTCGGCACTACGGACGATCAGTCAGGACTGACAGCCGCGTTCAAACAGTTCGCCAACGCGATTGGACCTGTAGGTATCATCTTCGCGATTGGCGCCGCACTCTCGCGGCTGGTCGATAGAGAATGAGCCCCCACCGAATTGTACTGCGACACCCTGACCAACGTCCATCTGCCCTCTGGACAGACCGATACGAGTACGGCTCCTCCCCAGACTGGAAAGCATGAGTAGCTACCAAAATCAGCGACGGCTCTACGCGCTTTCGGGCGTGTTCCTGACCGCGGCTGCGGCTGCTGTGACCGTGCTGCTCGGCGGCGATCTGCTTGCGACTTCAGTACTAGCCATACAGGTCTCGATGATTGCTTTAGCAGGCATCTGTGATCTTGTCGCGGCCACCGGCAGCTTCGGCGGTTGGGCGTGGTACCGCTGGGGCGGCCTCGGAAACATCTTGCTGGGACTGTCGCTCCCACTTGGCTTCGTCGGTACCGCATGGGACTCGATATTCCTATTAGTCACGGGCCTCGGCGGCCTCTCGCTTACCGCAATGGGCATCGATCTGGTCGCGTTCCACGGAAGATACACACAGCAGACACTATTGGACGAGCATAATCAATGACATCGTCCGCGACTCATCCTGTTGATCCCTCAGCAGAGGAGTCCCTCGTCGATCGGGTTGCCCGCATCTCACTGCTTCTTGGCCTCTTAGGACCGCTTGGCTTTCTCGGATGGCTCCAAGACGTTTACTGGGTGTTCGAGATCGCAGAGATATTTTACCTGTTTTTCCTTTTCTTTTTTATCCCCCCAGGTCTCGTTTTGTTACGTGGTTTTTGGAATCGAATCTATTCAGTATTCCGGCAGGTGACAGGAACAGGACACGGAGGGACATCGTTGATCGGCAAAAATGATCCGCGTGCGTGGATCGAATTCGGGTACGAGCCGAGTCCGTTCAAGACCCTCCAAATGTTGGCGCTGTTCGTTCATCCGACTATCGCGATCCGTGGCTTGTTCCAGACAGCCGGCGCTATCGTCGCCTATCTCAGGCACGGCGGACGGCTTCCGCGTCCGGAGACGTTCGAGTCGACGGTCGAGTACCGCCCCCCGTTTGACGACAAGTGGACTGTACTGAACGGGAGCCCAGATAAACAGTATTCGCACTCTTGGTTTCCGCCTCGACAACGGTACGCATACGATTTTGTCATCACTGACGACACCGGCAGTACGCAAGATGGCGGTGATGGAGTAGAGTCGTTCTATTGCTTTGACGAGCCGATTTGGGCACCAGCTGATGGGACTGTGGTGCGGGCGAAAGATGGTCACCGGGATCATCATCGGACTACCGGCTGGATTGACCCGCTCCAGTATCGCCTCGCTGGAAACTACGTCGTCATCAAACACGCTGAAAACGAATACAGCTTCTTTGCGCATCTGAAACAAGGAAGTATCTGTGTCGAATCAGGTGATCACGTCAAGCGGGGGGAGTCGATCGGCCGCTGTGGCCACTCTGGGAACTCGAGTGAACCACACCTCCACTTTCACGTCCAAGACCATTCGATGCCGTACATCGGCGCAGGCCTTCCAATCCAGTTCGACGCAGCCACCAATCACCCTGAACTACAGTCCAATGAGTGTACCCAGACGTACATCCACTGTGGACAGACAGTTACTCACAATATGTATGATTAAAAAACGAGAGCGGGGCATTTGGCGAGATGGCTCTCTGTTTCTAATCGGCCTCGTTGGTATACTCCTCGTTGAATTCGTATTATCAGGAGTTGTCGGGAGTGACGGAAAACCAGTTCATGGGTTCCTTTTCGGATGCTCGGTTGGAATATCGTGTTCCGGTATTTTTCGTGCTACGGGCAAACAAGCTGCTTATTCAACCCTTGCGTTGGGAGTCGGATTTGCTCTTGGTGCTGTGATCAACTTATTTTAATGAACACCGGTGGGGTCAACGACCTCGCCACAACTTGGACATTCGGCCCACACGCCCGGATCACCGTCAGTGGTCTCGTAGTGGATGAGTGCGTGCCGACCTGTGACTGTCTCGCCGCAGAACGAGCAGTCGCCACGGATCGTCTCTGGGTCATCAGGGGTCATGCTCACGAGTTCACAGGCTACTTCGAGGGAGAGAGGGAGCGTGTGACTCTGTTTTGGAGCTAATCCGGCTGTTGAAACCGACTTAGCGGTGCTCCCTCTCCTCAAAATTAGAGACTCTGTGACCTATACTCGGGGCGAGCGAGGAGAAAGTACTGTTCCAGGACAGCAGCGTGACCGCAGGTCGTGAGTAGCCATCGTGCGCGATGTCATAGAACAGTCCACATATCCGGATCAATATCGGTCAATACAGTGGACTCACGTACTGCCCAAGATACAACCTTTTTTGCTACCTGTCAGGAGCTCCGTGCGGGATACAGAGGGTGTGTGTAGCAACTTTACCTCTTGTCTTTTCGGTCACTCCTGATGAGTTCTCCGTGTCAATGAACTCCTTACAAGAGCGATGAACTCAACCCAATCGGCTCAATCACACTAAGAGGAGCTCGGGCCTGACGAAGCCGATCACGAGAATACCTGCCAGTACAGCGATCGCTGTGAGTCGCAGGGCACCAGAAGCCCGCCGTCGAGATTTTGGCAAGGACTCGGCAATGCCGGAGAGGGCCATCCCAGCACCAATAAATAGTGTGGCATAGTAGAGCGTCGCCTCCTTTAGAATGACGTAGTACGCTTGCTGCCCGGCTATCAGAAGTGCGCCACAGAGGAAAACCAGTCCAAGCCTTCTGGAGGGCTCGCCGAACACGGTCTCATCGATAATGGAGGGCATCACGCGTGTTGTCTCCGGCGACGCTCAAATATTGAGGGGTTTGCGTACCCGTCGCTGAGACGAGTATAGTGTGGTCGTGAAACGGTGCTGATGGCGCTGACTGACTCGCGCTCTGTATTCAACAGAGTCAATGAAGTTGTAGCCAGCTATATTTTCCCCAGCAATAATTTCCACTCAAGCATGACCGGAATCGTGATCCTCCCCGCTGGTCGCGACGACGCGTTCGAGGACTACAAACAGTTCATCCGAGATGGGCACCCAATTGAGGATATTGAGTCATATCTCCTTGACAAGGACCTCGAACTATTTCGCACGACTTCTGAAACAGCCAGTTCATAACCCTTGTCGAGATGAAAGGGGTGGTGTCGATATGAACACCCCTTCATCGAAATGAATTCTCTACCTCTTCAATGTCATCACACACCAACTTCGAAGTGAAGACCCCGCCATCGATATGAAATCTCAGACATCACAACACACCGCCGGCACCGTCGGTATCCACTGTTCATGTGGGATTAGCGCAACCGTCGACACTATTTGTCTCAGCTAGATTAAGCGGATATAGTTGTAGCACAACGACTGGAATTTGATTTGGAGCGGTCTTCGATCCCGCTTATCCAAATTTGTTTATAACCCGTATGATTAAGTCGTATCAGAGACAAAGTAATTCAAAATGAGAGCAGAGGATTTGCCACCAGATGCGCCGGGGCACTACCAACAGTCGCATCCGCATCCCTACTATATTCCAGAGAAGTTGCCCCTCTCATCGCGGGTTGAGATTGACGAGGATCTCACAGCGACGATATCAGATGCGACGTTCCAGTTGGGACGTATCGACGGGATTAGTCCCACTGTCGATTTCTCGCCGGTACTGTATACGTCGCTCCTCCGGCTCGAAGCAGTCGAAACAGCAGAAATTGAGGGCGCAGATGTCGAGATGGACGAAGTCTACGCGTATCATACACGCCAGAAATCAGGCAGTTCTGGGCGTGTGAGCCGTGACTTACAGGAGGTTCTGAACGCTGAGCGCGCACTCAGTGATGGATTTGACGCGATTAAACAAGGAGAGTCGATTTCGGTCGAACTGCTCAAATCACTCCACGAAACATTACTCGACGGAGTTCGGAACGAGGGGGACGTTGTTGGTGAGTGGCGAGATGATGATGTTCATATTCCGTCGCCCCGTCCCGGACAGTCCCCATTTGTGCCACCACCGGCGGATCATGTCTCGGAGCTAATGGACTCGCTTGAAGCATATATTCAGATGGACGGCGAGTACCACCCCCTGGTTGACCTTGCGATCACTCACTATCAGTTGGAGACAATTCACCCCTGCTCGGACGGCAACGGTCGTCTCGGACGGATTCTAATCGTCCTCCAGTTACACAAGGCTGGCTATCTGTCTGAGCTGTACCTCTATCCGAGTGCCTATTTTAATCGAAACAAGCAGGAGTACGTCGAGACGATGCGTGCGGTTAGCGAAGAAGGCCAATGGCGCGACTGGATTGCGTTCTTTATCAAAGGCATTGAAGAGCAAGCGAAGGACTCCTACGAGCGAACATTCGAATTACTCGAACTCCGGCGAGAGTACGAAGCGCAGTATCCGAATCAAAAGACAAGTCACAAACTCGCCCGCGAACTGTTTGAACTGCCGTACTTCACCGCAGACAACATCACGGATCGGTTCGACGTAAGTCGACAGACTGCCTACAATGCGATTGAAGAACTCGAATCGGATGGCATTGTTATCGAAGTGACTGGCAAGCAGCGAAATCGTGAGTACAAAGCTATCGATGTATTCGATATTCTTGAACGGCCGGTACAACGGTAGCAAAGCTTAGTCGCCTATCCCGGATGCTGGATCGGTACCCATCGCTCCCGCCCCGAACAGTAGCATAGCACCGCCAATGACTGTCAAGAACCCGAGCACACGTTCCGAGTCTGGCTCTTCGGAGAGAAGCGACGTCGTGCCTGAGGTGTACACCGCGTAATATCGCCCGCTAGCGTCAACTACAATCGCTTCTTGAAGATTCGTCCGAGACTGACTACCCCCAGTCTCAACCGCCTGCTTGACTGCTGGTGAGTACTGGTCAACGGGGCGAGAAACGTCCTCTAACGCCTGTGTGGCATTTACTCGCTCCAAGGTGAGACGATAAGATTGCGCCGACTCGTTCCAGCCTGTAACACGTTTGAAGACACGCCCGTCGCTGGGGAACGCAAGATACCGATCTTGGGAAGCAAGCGACGGGTCTCCGGCGACGTGCCGAACCCCGGGATACGGTGCGAGACCCGATGTCTCACCGGCCAGCCCGGATTCAAAACCACAGATTCTGGTCGGGGACCGCTCTCTGAAGCAGTCGAGTCCATCGATTTGTCTGAGTCTCGGTGAGTCTTGTCGAATCTGTATTCGGTCATCTTCAACGGTGAGCTGTGTGGCGCTATACTCGTATTCTGTTCCTGTTATGTCTAGCGGGGGTGCCCAGAATGGAACTGTGATTAAAACCAGTGCGAGTATAATGAGAGCAATTCGAGGAGGGCTGTCGACCATACCAATAGATATTGTTCTAGCGTTTGTATGGATTTTGCCCAATAGCAACATTAGCTCCTCACTGGTCCGCTCCGTTGAACTCGATGACGGCGTGGGAATCCTTGCTTGAGACCTTGTTTAAGATTGTAATCTCGGTCTGGTGAGCGACCCGTGAACACTTGATTATTGGACTCCTCGTCTGTCACATGGATGCCCGATCGACAGTCAAAGAGTACTACGACGCACTACGGGCTGGTGACCCGCTTGCCCCGTACTTCGCCGAGGAGCACGATGGCGACGACGCATTCGTGAAGTTTGGTATCTCGGAGCGTCTCGTCGGGAGCGAACAGATCCAAACCGGCCTCCGCACCCAGACCGAAACAACGGCTGAGTGGACCGTAACTAGTCACGCACTTCGAGTCAGTGAGCGCGGGACTCACGCCTGGTTCAGCGACACTGTGTCAATGGGCTGGATCAATACAGAATCTGGAGAGCGTCACGAGTTCGACACACGGTGGAGCGGGACACTAACGAAGTCGTCTAATGGGTGGCAGTTCGTCGGAATGCACGTTAGCACGGCTGACGAGCTGTGAGATCCTCGATCGTTCGCGAACGCCACCCCTCGGGGCGATCAATTCAGTGAAATCCGATATTCGCGGGGTCCGTATCGCGGTCGAAGGTCACCTCAAGGATACCGTTGTTGAACTGCGTTTCCCCAGAGGTGTCATCGACGTAGGACGGGAGGTCGACGCGCACAACAAACGGTCGTGGGTCACTCGCCACCCGAATCGCTGCGGTTCGTCCGTCACACTGGACGGTAATGTCGTCCGATACAGCGTGAGGGATGTCTGCAACTACCCGGATCTCCTCGTCGTACTCGTGAACGTCGACCGCGGCGTCGTCGCCGTTCGTTCCGGACAGCAGGTCTTCAATCCCGTTGAATTCACCACCGGGTTTGTCCTCGTCGTCCGAGTTCCGCCTCATTATTATCTACAAGGGACTGGCCGGTATAACCCTTCGGCGAGACTGACCGAGCGTACCCAGAGACGCCGACGCCATGCGGGAGCGAACGACCCCACTCGTGTCCTCGTCGAGGCGTACGTTGAAGTGATGGATTAATATCAATCAGCGGGCAGAAACTTACGGAGAATCGAGGAGAAAGCCCTGCGCTTTAGCGCGGGGAGGGTGTCGATCTTCAAGCGTCCGAGAGACGGAAAATCATCACTGTACGGGTTCCCGCGCCAAGTTCTCGTGGTTACCGAGCGATTGACCGAGTGAGAGTGAACACGAAGAGGGCGGTCGTGAATCGCCTCGGGGTCAAGCCCCGAGGCTTCCCGTTTCCACGACATGACTTACAGACACGGACTCGAAGTGAGTCGTGTCCGTAGCGGTCACAGTCTCCATGGGCGTGTCTTCAGGCCATCCTAGCCCTAATTCAGCAAAGCCTCTCTGCAGGACGTTCATCGCCGCATTCGCGTCCCTGTCTGTCTCAAATCCACACGACGGACAGGAGTGTTCCCTAACCCAGATTGGTTTCGCTGTCTCCATACCGCACGACGCGCATTCTTTGCTCGTGCCTCGAGCTTCGACCTGCACGACGTGACTGCCGTACAATTGGAGATTTGGAACGAAACGTGGGGTCTGGCTGTCTGTCGGTCCGATTACGATATGCCTGCCTCAGACAGACGTGTTCATGACCTCCGCCAGTTCGTGGTCAATCTGTTCGACCTGCTGGGTCAGCTGCGAGACCATCTCTGTCTGGCTCTTATTTTCGTCTGCGATCTCCGCAATCTCCTCACTCACAACAGTAGCCCGTTCGGAGACATCGTTGACGGCACTCGATATCTCTTCGGCCACACTTGCCTGCTCGTCTGTTGCGGCCGCAATCTCGCTGATACCGCTTTCGGTCTGTTCGACTGCCGTCAGGATCTGTTTCTGGTTCTCGAGGACGCCTTGGATGTCGTCTCTCGCAGACTGGATCTCGTCGTTGGCTGTTTCGACTTCTTCGGTCGTTTTGGAAGCCTTCGCTTTGATCCTCGCGACGATGTCTTCGATCTCGTCAGCTTGGTCCTGCGAGCGATTCGCGAGGTTCTTCACCTCGTCGGCGACGACCGCGAAGCCGTCACTGTCGCTGCGTGCCGCTTCGATGTTGGCGTTTAACGCCAGCATGTTCGTCTGTTCGGCGATATCGTTGATCACGCCGACGAGTTCTTCGACTTCTTCGATCTCGTCTCTAAGGTCCGCAACGTCGTCTGCGACGGAAGCCGATTTTTCGGCTGTGTCGTCTACCTGGTCGATGACCTCACCCGCAGTGTCGACGGACTCTTCGGCGAGGGTTCTCGACTCGGCGCTTTGGTTGCTGACCTCTTCGGCGCTGGACGCGATCTCCTCGACGGTCGCGCTGAATCCGGAGACATCGCCTTGGGTACTTTCGAGTTCGGCTGCTTGCTCGTCGACGAGCTGGGTGATCTCGTTCGAGCGATCCGCGACTTCGGTTGTCGACTCGCTCAGCTGTTCCATGGATGTCTCGACATTGTCCGAGAGCTCTTCCTGGAGGTCGGCGAGCGTCTGCCGCTGTTCGACGACGGTGGTGACGTCGAAGAGCAGCTCGACAGCCCCAACGACCTCGCCAGTGGGTGTCTGGATCGGGGTCGCAATCGCTCGGGCGTGTGCCTGTCTTCCATCTGGACGCTCGGCAGATCGGAACTCGTCTTCGCGGATGGGTCTTCCGGTGCGGACGACTTCTTCAGCGAGGGTCTCGTCTTCGCCCTCGGTACCGAACACGTCGTATGCGTTCATCCCGACTGCCTTGTCTGCGGGGAGGCCGAGGAGATCGGCTGTTGCCGTATTCCACTGGGTGATGTCGCCGGCGTCGTCAACGACAAACGCTGCCTCAGGGAGTGTCTCGATGAACTGCTCGAAGGCATGGCGCCAGAAGTCGTTATTTGGTTCTGTATTTCGGTCTTGGAGGTGATCGTTCCGCGTGGCTGTGGCCATGCCGAGTGGGGACGATCAAGGTATGTGTGGGTTTTGCTCCTGTTATTGCTTTTGATAGGGCCCCAATTCGCGGGAGGGAATGATTGTATTCACCACGACTAATTGTTGATATTATGATAGCCGCGACCCCAAGTCACCGTTCCGGAGAGCAACGTATCCGACAGTGAGCGCAGCGACACAGAGCACCGCTGCGCCGTTGACTGCCCCGTACACCCCGACGAACTGTGCCGGGCCGGTGAACGTCGGCCGGACCAGCATCGGCAGAACCTCCGCAGCCTCACCGAAGTTCGCCAGCCCGTAGATGTTGTTTATCGCAAAGTTGATCAGGAAGTGGACGCCGATTGGCAGCGCCAGCGAGTCGGTCCACACGTACGCGGCGCCGAGGAGGAGCCCCAACATCACCCGGAAGCCGAACTTTTCTAGCGTCCCCGGGAAGTGCCCGAGACTGAATATCAGCGATGACGCCACCACCCCTGCCACGGCCGCACCGCGGTCGGACAGCCACCGACTCCGGAGTCCTTCGACGGCATTCGTCAGAATGAGGCCCCGATAGACCAGCTCTTCCCAGAAGGCCACAAACGCCCACTGGAGGGTGTACGCTCCGAACGCAGCGACGAACGGCAACACGTTGGCGCCAACGCCGCCCGAAAACAGCTCGGAGATGGTCGCCCACCCGGCGAGCGGACTCGCGGGGAGTGCCACACCCATCCCTACCAGAGCCACGACGCTGCCAGCGGCGAAGTCCTTCAGGAATGACGGGCCGAACGCCAGTCCGTAGTCGGTCAGCGGTCGCCGGTCAACGTACTTCGCGAACACAACTGCGAGGAGGAGTCCAACGAGCGCACCGATCAGGTTGGTCGCGGCTCCGTTGACAGACGGCGGGAGTTCGGTGCCCGCGAGCGCCAGCGCCGGGAGCACGAAAATCCCCACGAGCGCGGCGACGTACACTCCGAGGATCCGCCAGAGTGCGCGGGGGCGATTCTCATTTCGATTCCACAGCACGGAGGCGACGCGTCCGATGATTCCACCGTAATTAGTTCGCCGGTCGTCATCGGCCGACCGGGATCCGGTTCCTTCGAAGTTGGTGTCGGTGTCTGCTTCGGTCATCGACACCTGAACGCATGGACGCATAGAAAAAGGCCGATTTCCCTGGCTTCACTGGTTGAAGTCAACCTACCGTCGTATATGGGCTCGGGCGTGGTATCAGTCTCGGCGTGGCATCCACAGTCCGTAGAGGATCAGTCCCAGACCGGTGAATTCGGGGATTTGGAGGAGGAGATTGAGGACCGCGGTGGGAAGTTCCAAGACGTAAGTGAAGATGAGGGCCAGCGGGGCCTGAACGAACAACACCAGTATGAATCCGATCGCGATGTACAACATCGGACGGCTCTGATTCTGCCGGTATGCCGTGTAAGCGAGGTAACCGATCCCCAAACCGATGATCATCGGGATCACCTCGCTCACCTGTCGAATCGTTCGTAGCGTTTCGAGATCAATCGATTGGAGCGGTGTATCGAGCATATTAGCTTCCCTCTACGAACTGCGTGAAGCGGTCTGCCATCCGTTTCCGCCGTGAAATTGTAATCTCAAAGCCGTCTTCGCTGAGATCGAGTTCGATGCCATCGAGATCCGTCCGGTAGAGTTTGTAGTTCTTCCCGTCGGTGACTGGCTGGATATCTTCAGTAACCAGATCGTACTCGCGGAGTCGTTCGAGTCGACGGTAGACAGTCGGCTCCGAGACCCCGGCGCAATCGCTGAGCTCCGCCGCCGAGCAAGGTTCCTTCTTTGTCTCGACGAGAATCGTGCGCGTACACTCGTCCCCAAGCAAATCTGCGAGCGCTTCGGGATCTCCCACCCCGGACACTGTGCGTGTGCCATCTCTTGTTTTGGCAATATAGGTTGTGCCGTTCTGGGCTTTCTGTCCGGCTTCACTCAGAGAAGCCGTCGGAAACTCTCATTGATACCAGCGATCACGTTTCAAGTACGGATGTCGGACGGACAGACGCACACCCCAACGAGCATACTCCTCCCGACGGTGTCTTGGACTCCCGCCTGCGGCGATGTCGCCGCACAGTTGGGTTCAGAAGACGAGCTCCTCATCATCCACGATACCGAGGACGACCCGGTTACGGACCGAGAGCGGTTCCCTGAGAACGTTCGGTTGGTCCCCGCTGGCGACCCCGTCGGGTGTTCCGGGAAAGCGAATGCCATCGCTGCTGGGATGGAGGCCGCCAATCACGACCGTCTCGTCTGGACCGACGACGATTTTTACCATCCGCCCGACTGGCTCGACAAGCTCCGCCGTGACTACGCTGACTACGGTCCGACGACGGAACTGCCGGCGTTTGTGGGTCAGGACCCACTCGCGATCCTGTTGGAACCGATTTACGTTCTCGGCGGCACGCTCGGGACGTATGTGGGTGATCACGCTTGGGGCGGAGCTGTCATCTTTGACCGAAGTGATCTTGATGAGGCAGGGTTTCTTTCGGAACTCCGCCAGACTATCAGCGACGATGGCCTTCTCGGGGAGCACACCGACGTGACGTCCGTTCGGCGTGTACGCAAAGTACCAATGGGTGGGAGTCTTCGACAGGCGCTCGAACGACACGTTCGATTCAATAAAATTTTCGCAACCCACGATCCCGGAGTCGCGAAGCTCTCCTTCGGAGCGTTGACCGCCGTTCTCGTCGGGTGTCTATTCTTTCCGTTCCTCGCAGTGGGGCTTACCGCAGTAACAGCAGGTGTGTATGCTGCCTTCGGCGTTCGCCGAGCGTCACTACTCCTCGCTGTGCCAGCGCTTATCGCAGCCGTTCCACTGGGAGTGTATGGCTTTACCCGAGATACGTTCATCTGGGCAGGTCGGCGTTATCGCTGGCGCTCAAAGTTTGATGTCGAGGCAGTAGACGAGTAGTTTCCATTCAGTGCGTGTCAATCAATGGTGAATGGGCGATATGTAGCAGCGAATTCCGCGATAATGCTGTAAGCAGAGTTTCACAGTTAGAAGCACTGACCTCCGGTTTAACAGGTTTCCCGCGTTCGGTGAAGTTGTGACAATGACAGGTCCCGCGATTGAAATAGACGGATTGAGCAAACGGTTCGGTGACGTGACCGCTGTCGATAGTGTTGATTTGACCGTTGAATCGGGCGAAATCTTCGGGTTTTTGGGTCCGAACGGGGCTGGAAAGTCCACCACGATCAACCTGCTGTTGGACTTCGTGCGACCGACGAGTGGAAGTGCGTCCATGCTTGGACTAGATGTCTCGAAGGACCGCGAAACGCTCCACAGCCGGATCGGCGTCGTTCCCGAGAACTACGGATTATACGACAGACTGAGCGGTCGGCGACACGTGGAACTCGCGGCCAAACTGAAAGACGCTGACGACGATCCCGACGAGCTACTCGATCGGGTCGGCCTCTCACAAGAAGACGCGAACCGGGCCGCCGGGGACTATTCGACGGGGATGAGCCAGCGACTCGCCCTAGCGATGGCACTTGTCGGTGCGCCTGATCTGCTCATCCTCGACGAACCGACCAGCGGTCTCGACCCGAACGGCGCCCGGGAACTCAGAGAGATCATTCAGGCGGAAAACGATCGCGGCGTGACGGTGTTCTTCTCGAGTCATATTCTCGAACAGGTCGAAGCCGTTGCCGACCGAGTCGGCATCATGAATGAGGGAGAGCTCGTTGCGATTGACAGTATCGGCCGCCTCAGACGCCAGCTCGACACTGGCGCGCAAGTGATACTCGACGTGGACCGACAACCGGAGCGCAGTCTGGGTGACCTCCCGAACGTACGCGACATCGATGTAGGCGGCGGGACCGTTCGGGGAACCTGTCTTGAACCAGCGGCGAAACTCCAGTTCATCGACCGGGTTCGCGAGCTGACGACGGTCACCGACGTGCGGATTGAGGAGTCATCGCTTGAGGATCTGTTCGCCAGCTACACCGGTGAAGACACGACGGACAGTCAGACCGAGACGGTAGTCCCGGGTGGTGTCGCGTAATGAGCGTTCGCACCATCGCCCGGAAAGACTTGGCCGATGCCAGTCGTTCGAAGGCTCTGTGGGCGGTTATCTTAATCGTCCTCCTGTCGACGGCCGGGATCACGACACTCCTCGCAGTAACCAGCGACATGGCAGCCGGTGAGGTGTTCTCACTTTCGTTCCAACTCGCTGTGACGATGCTTCCCATCGTTGCGCTCGTGCTCGCCAAAGGGGCAATCACTGCCGAGCGGGAGTCCGGGTCGCTCCGAGTCTTGCTGAGCTTGCCGCCGTCACGCCGGGACGTTCTCGTCGGGAAGCTCCTCGGACGGACAGCCCTGATGCTCGTCGCCACGCTTATCAGCGGGTTCGTGACTGGTCTCGTCGTCCTCACGATACTGGGTGGGACGTTCGGTTCACTGGCGGCATTTATCGGGTTTCTCGGCCTCATGGGCGTGGCGTTCGTCGCTATCGGAGTGGGGATCTCCGCGGGTAGTTCGAGCGACAGTCGTGCGACCGCCGTCGCCGTCGGAGCCTACATGATCTTGGTCGCGTTGTGGAACCTGATCCAGAGTGCTATCCAGTACGGCGCCATCGAACTGGGTCTGATGACCGAGGGCAGCGCGCCGGCGTGGATGAAATTAGTCGGGCTGTTCCCGCCCAACCGCGCCGCGAGGGCTGCCTATCGGAACACTGTTGCGGGGCAGCTCTTCGGAACGGACCCGTTCGCGTCGGTCTGGCTGCCGGTTCTCCTCCTGTTGGCCTGGATCGTGGTTCCTGTTACGATCGGGTATCTCCGTCTCCGTGACGCCCAGATCGGGTGATAGGTTAGCCAAGTGGAGCCGGATCCCGATCCTCATCGCCGATTCGGGTATCGCCTCTCGCTCCAGAAAATCTAACGCGATACGACTGCTATCACCGCTGAGGCGGTCGAGCGAGGAATATCAGGCCGTACTATCATCAGTTGGTTGTGTCAGCGACTGTCAGATTCATCCCCGGCTTCAGGGCGGGGCTTTCTTTTCGCACTTCCGTAACGATGGACCGACCGAATGAATGCTCCGTCGAGACTGCTTGCTCACGGTTGGGTTCGGCAGGCACTGCTTCAACTGTCGACCCACTCGACAGTTGTCTCTAGGAACCGGAAATCTACTCGAGGACAGAGAGGTTGAATTGGAATCTGAGCTGTGGGAGGACAGCGATAACAAGAGCGCGGAGTACTCGTCGTGTGCCTCGACACCGCAATTTATAGAGGCTAGAAGGCGAATACACCCGCCTTCAGGCGGGTGATGAAGCCGACATAGTGGGAAGCAATCCACTAGCCGAACGTCTGTACCGAGTTTCACAGACAGAGATTTAACTGACAGGCCGCTATATACAAAGGTAGGAATCGGTCGGAACGGAGCGGATTCCGAACCGTCCTTCGGAGGCGGCCCGTCCGCCCGCGTAACGAGGCAGTATCTGAAAGGTCAGTCGGTGAACGCCATATCCTCGAAGGGTGTGTCTGTGCCGACTGCTCAAAGCAAACCAGACGATACCCCCAAGTCCGTTGACGCTTGCCGGCGTCCCCGTGGCAAAAACAACACTGGGACGCCGTACACGGTTGAGGATAGGGGTAACGGCCAGTTGGCATGGCCAGCAGTCCACCAGTCCGACACTGTGGGACTACCCGTGCCCGAAAGGGCTGGTAGTCCACTGACTGGACTGTAAACCTGAAACTCCCACCGCTCGGGATTCCTCCGCGTTTACCCGGAGGAGGATGTCAATACTAATATCTGAATCTTAAAAACCGAAGTGATATTGGATTCAGCAGTATTCAGCCGACGAGAGGTTCTCTTCTTCGCGCAGTGGCAATTTAACAGTTTGGCCCGTACGTTGGGGTGGTCAGTATGGCTGCCAGACGTATACTACGATACCGTATAGTATGCCGGAGAAGGCACCGTAAGAGATGGCCTCCACTGGCGCGTCTCCTAGAAGGAATGAAACGGCTGAGACTGTAACGATCCAGAGAAGACCGTGAAGGAGAGCGGTTCGTTGTCGCTCAGTCGTGGGCAAAAGACTGCTCGGCAGGCGCTGCTTGGAAGGCATAAATGATCGTGGAGCAGGGATCTCCTTGAGTCTAAGCACACAATACGACAGGGCCGCTGGCGGTGGAGGGCCGATACACAGGGTGAGTGGCGGCCAGTGAACGCCAAAGCGGGGGAGGGGGAGGTGATGAGAGATCCCACCAACTGTGCCACGGCGATGGGACGAGCTCAACAGTCGGATACTTGTTGTCGGCCGCCTCCGACCGGCGGCTACGTGAACCATATAGCCCTCGAAACATCAACCCATCAGCAGTGTTTCACGCCGCGAAACAACAACGCTTCTCGTCAAGAATGTCGATGATCCGTTGGTGTGTCTCGTGGAAGCGAAAGCAGCAAACCGCAAATTAGTGCGAGTTTCGAAACAAGACGCTACAGGCGATGTCCGGCAATGCTTCGAAAATATACCTTTTGACTCTGCTGAAATTCTCAGCAGGTGAGATATTCTGGCCCGGTTGTGGTCAATACAGGAGATTATATAGTCTCAACCAATTCAGCAACTGATTCGACGACATCGTCCGGGCGGTACGCGAACTCTGTGAGTTCGTCACGACTAGTCGACCCAGTGAGTACGAGGTACGTAGTCAGGCCAGCCTCGATGCCGGCCACGACATCGGTGTCCATGCGATCCCCTACCATCGCCGTCGATTCGGAGTGCGCGCCGATCCGATTGAGGCCACTCCGGATCATCACTGGATTGGGTTTGCCAACGAAGTACGGCTCTTGCCCAGTGGCTTCCGTAAGGAGCGCAGCAACGGAGCCGGTAGCCGGGAGTGGGCCCTCAGGTGAGGGTCCGGTAGCGTCCGGGTTCGTTGCGACAAACCGCGCGCCCTGATCAATCAGTTGGACGGCCTGTGTGATATTCTGGAACGAATACGTGCGGCTCTCCCCGAGAACGACGAAATCTGGGTCAGTATCGGTCAGCGTGTAGCCCACCTTATGGAGCGCTGTCTTCAGTCCAGCCTCACCGATAACGTAGGCGGACGCATCTGGGACTTGATTTGACAAAAACTGTGCCGTGGCCACGGCCGAGGTCCAAATCCGCTCCTCTGGAACATCAATACCCACATCCGCAAGACGGGCAGACAGATCGCGACGCGTGTAAATTGAGTTGTTCGTGAGCACGAGAAACTCCTTGTCCTGCTCTTGAAGCCGGCCGATGAACTCTTTCGCCCCCGGGAGAGCAACCTCCTCATGTATCAGCACTCCATCCATATCAAGGAGCCACGTGCTGGGTTGGTCTTGTGTATGAGACATAGGAAGAAGTTATCAGAACTGTGTTCGCCGTGGACTTGAAAGTTTACAGGCTGTCGAGGCGAATGCCACGGGGCTTGACCCCGTGGATGAAGCCGACACTCCGTGACACAAGCCATTAACTAGCAACACAGCGATAATCGAGGTACGGCGATGTGGTATGACTACCGCTTCCGCGCCTACCCTGACCGAACAGGTGTGACTGCGGAAGTGGAACGCCACATCGACATCCACCGCCAAGCATACAACCACACCCGCTACGAATACAGTGTCCTCGACACCGACGAGGACAACATCGGTTCGGCGTACCAACACCAGAAACGCCTCACCGAATGGAAGGACGAGTGGCCTGTGTTCTCCAAAGTCCACTCGAAGGCGTTACAGAAGACCGTCGAACGCTTCTACGACAACCTCTCGAACCTCTCCGAGAAGAAGCAGAACGGGCACAAGGTCGGGTGGCTCAACTGGAAGTCCCCAAGCGAGTACCAGAGTATGACGTATTCGCAGTCTGGCTTCGAACTCAAAAACACGAGTGGCCGGACTGCCACAATCTGGCTCTCCAAAATCAGTGACATCCCCATTCGATATCACCGTTCCATCCCCGACAACGCAGACATCAAAGAGGTGACGCTGAAGAAAGAGACGACGGGTGAGTGGTACGTCACGTTCGGCCTCGAAGTCGAAGACACCACGCTCCCCGAGAAACCCGCTGTAGACGACGTGGATGTTGAGGACTGCGTTGGCCTCGACCTCGGCATCCAGAACTACATCTACACGTCTGACGGCAACAGCGTGGACTGGCTTGACCTCTCCGACGAGTACGAACGCCTGCGTCGGGAGCAGCGCAATCTCTCCCGGAAAGAACACGGGAGCAACAACTGGGAGAAACAGCGCCGTGGGGTTGCCAAGATTAAGCGCAGAATCAAGCGGAGGGTTGAAGACTTCCAGCACAAGCTCACGACGTGGCTCGTCACGACGTATGACGCCGTGTTCGTGGAAGACTTGAACGTCTCGGGAATGCTTCAACAGCGTGGGAACGCTCGGAATAAGCAGGATGCCGCGTGGCGCAGATTCATCGAGATGCTGGAGTACAAGGGCGACCTGTACGGTACGCACGTCGTCCAAGTAGATCCTGCGGGGACGACCAAAGAGTGCGCTGAATGTGGTGTCGAGACGGACAAACCGTTGTGGGTGCGGGAACACAGTTGTCCGAGTTGCGGGTTCGAGGCGGATAGAGACGCGAATGCGTCGTACAACGTTCTTTTTCGCGGCCTTCAAGAGTTAGGTCTGGGACAGGCCGAATCGACGCCCGTGGAGACTGCGACCGCTGTGGAAACCGATGGAGGACAGTCTTTGTCGGTTCCTGTAAGTCGCGTCGTTGAAACGGGAAGCCTCGGGGCTTGACCCCGAGGCGGTTCACGACGCGCTTGACATCCTCCCACGGCTGAAGCCGGGGGATTCGTCCGCGTTTACGCGGAGGAGGATGTCAACTGTAGCGACGCCGGACACCCAGCGCCGGCGACGACAGTTTCTCCATGACAGAAAATTCGGGGCGAAAACCTCGCCTTTCAGGTCAGGGAGGATGTTAAGATCGGTTTCGGTGATGAAGGATAGTGGACTACAGACCTGCGTTTCCGGCACTGAAACGCGACAGTACAATTTTGAATCAACCGCATCAGTACCTATCCGGATGCTGGGGGGGATACAATCGAAAGAGCTGGCACTACTGGTTTGGTTGGTGGCGACGTTCGCTATTGGAACAGTGGTGTATTCGCCGTTGAATGGGCTTGCGCTCTCTGTGCCAACGACCTGGGGATTGTGGGCGCTGTTGATGTTGCGTGAGAGAGAATAGAACATTCGTAATCAGAGGAGGGCCCAGGATAACTTGCGTCGAATTTTTGAAGGAAGCTAGCCCAGATTCGTGTACACCCGTCGTGTCTGTGCGGCGACAACAACAAGACCAACACCGACGGCGGCGAAGACAATCGGGACTCCCAACGACGTGCCCCGAGCGGTGACGCCGGCAAAGTCAGCAACGAATCCACCGTTGAGCGGACCGATGTACCAAAGTCCGAGATACAACGCTTCGAACAGCCGAGGCGATCCAGTCCATAACCCAGCAGCGAGTGCGAGCGACGGCGGGAAGATGACGAGACCCGTCACTCCGATGAGTGCGGTGGGACCTCCTGTGGCCACAGCGATCGCAAACGCACCGGCCCCGACGACGATGGTGATTAAACAGCCGGCAATCCACTCGCCGACAAGCTGGCCAACCGGGTAGTCGGACGTGAGAACTTGAGGGCGAATCCCATGACGAGCGGTCTGTGAGCCGATCTGTGACCAAACGAAGAGTGGCCAGACCGCGACCAACGAGAGCAGCCCCCGGGCAGCTCCCTCAGTGCCACCACCAGTGAGGGCGATTCCAGCTGGCACGACCGCCAACAGCCCCGCACCGAGATACCACCAACGCGGTTGTCCACGCAGGAGACGACGAAGTTCCATCGTGAGGACGCGCCGAAACCCGCCGGCACCACGACGGGTAACCGGAGGAATCGTGACATCATCACCAACAGGCGAAGGGGACACAGCCGGATCAGCCGTGTCTGTTGGAGTTTGTGGATTGGACGCTGTCTGTGTCGCAGTCTCAGGGGGAGTCTCGTCGAGCGGGAGGCGCCGACGTACCTTCTCCACTACCCCGCCGGTCGTCCGAAACCAATTAAATGGCAGTGCCGCGACAAGCGTTACGGCCAGTCCGACGGCGACGGTACCCAATCGCTGAGCGAAGAACCACGCCGGCCACGGGCCTCCCTCGTACCGGAACGTTTGCGCGTTGGATCCACCCGTTCCGAAGTTCGCGAAGCTACTCTCGAATCCCGGCACAGCGGCCTGTATTGATTCGAAGGTGAGATCGTACGCGAGGGTGAGCCCGACAATATCGAGCGCTTTCACAGTCGTCGGGACAGCGGCCGGGACTGCCGTTTCCGGACGCGCCGACTGTGCGGAGAGCAAGAAGATGGCCCCGAAAAAGTACGCTATCCGACCGAGGGTTCCAGCGAGCAGATTGATCGTGCCAAACAGCATCGCGACCGCGCCAACAAACACGGTAAGTGGAACGACCATCACAAAGACTGGCCAGCTGATGGCAATTGGGTCGGTGGCACCGACCCCGTAGATCGAGTGGTTGACGACCGCTGCGCCTGCGAGTACCGCTGCGGTGAGAACGCCGACGGCGGTGTTGCTCAGTAGTTTTCCGAGTAGGTACACCGGTTTACTGGTCTGTGAACTGGTTACCACCGGGAGGTGCCCGTGGCGGTCATCGCGTTCAATCGACCCGCGAAGCACGTAGAATCCGGCCAGAAGCATGACCGCTGATCCGGCCATCCCAGCGTTGAGCCCGACGAGGTGAGAGGTCAGCGCGCCGTTGACGTTCGGCCCGTTGGAAACCGTATAGAAGACGCCAAACGAGCCCGAGTTGATCAGGTATCCGACATAGATGACAACGGCAAAAAAAGATGAGTAGCTTTCGCGACCGAACACGAGCGATAATGTCAGTCCGAGCAATATGATAGGCTCGGCGGACGTCAGTTCGCATGCGTAACCGTTTGGAGATATGCGTCTTCGAGCGATGCGGTGACCTGCTCGGCGTCGGTGGTCGGCGGATCCTCCGCGACGAGCCGAACATCGACGCCGTCTGCCCGCTGGACGGTGTTACAGATGGGGAACTCTTGTCCGAGTTGCTCTAGCGTCGACTGGGAGACCCGGCATTCGTAGACATCGCCGTCAACGGACTTGATCAGCGACTCGGTTGGTGCGTGGGTGAGTAACTGCCCGTCTTCTAACACGGTAACCGTGTCAGCTGTCGCCTCAATGTCCGCGACGACGTGTGTCGAAAAAATCACGACGCGATCATCAGCGGTGTCAGCCAGCGCATTACGCATGCGAACGCGCTCCTCCGGATCGAGGCCGACGGTTGGTTCGTCGACGACCAACAGCTCGGGGTCGTTAAGCAACGCTTGTGCAATCCCTGCCCGCTGCCGCATACCACCAGAGAACGTGTCGAGGCGCCGATCACGCACGTCGGTGAGGTTCACGAGGTCGAGCAACGCTTCGATCCGCGCGCTCGCCGCTTCGGAATCAAGCCCCCGTAGCGCCGCCACGTACTCGAGATACTCCTCAAGCGTTAACGTCGGATAAGTGTCGAAATCCTGTGGCAGATATCCGAGTAGGCTTCGGACGACACCGGGCGATTCGCTCACCCGAGTTCCGTCCCAGTAGATCGCTCCTTCTGTCGGGGGCGTCACCGTCGTGAGCATGCGCATGAGAGTAGACTTCCCAGCACCGTTCGGACCGACGAGGCCGTGTACACCAGCACCGAGTCGAAGGGTAATGTCTCGAACCCCCCAAAGACCCTCTGAGTACTGCTTGCCGAGCGATTCTATCTCAAGTCGCATGTGTGCCCCAGAGTGTCGAGATGACATATACATGGGTCCGGTGTTTCTGGGCCAGTGACAGAGCCGGCATAGGTCAGCAAAGTCGCGAAATTGGTGTTTCACGTCCGGTAACGGTGACTCAACTTATTATGGACTGGATTTCCACCGTCTGTACATGCCCGCAAAAGAGGCTTACCGCGCTGCGCATCGCACAACCGACCACTCAGGAAACCCAGATACACGTCGGGTTAGTGGTGAGAGTCTGGTACTGAGGAGTTACGACGATAGTACCCACAATGTTCACGTCACAATCACCGACGACAACGGCGAAACCGCGTTCACTCGGACCGTCTCTGTCGGTCCACAAGACACCGTCAGCATCCAGACACGTCTCGAACGCGCAGTCTACCGAGTAGATGTCCGACTGGATAACGGTGTGGGTGACCGCGCAGACTGTCTTCTCGGCAGCGACCCGAATGAGTGTGCCAAGATCGAAACTGGAAACGGAGTGGTTAGTGTCGTTGAAGGCTATTTTTGATCGGCTGGTGTGCGCGGCGAAGAGCTACTGAGAGTTGAGAGTTAGTCTCGTTTTAGGGGGCAGATGGCTGACTCTGTATCGTCTCCAGAACTGTGACTAACCCGTTGGTTTCCCCTGAACACACGAATAGCACCGGCAGTTAGCCCTATGGAATATTAGAGCAAAAATCCACGCAGCGGCTGATGAACCGATGCTAAGCCGTCGCGTTCTCTGGCGGCTCAGGCGGCTCGGGCGGCGTCGGGCCACCGGGCGGCATACCCCCACCCGGTGGAGTCCCGCCGCCCGGTCCGGTCGGCGGTCCGAACGACACGTCAGGCGCGTCACCGCTCACGAGGAAGTCAGCGAGGTTCCCGATGAAGACGCCGTTATCGGCGCGACGGGCGTTTTCGGGCGCGAAGAAACTCGAGTCTCCAACTACTGCGAGAGACTCGCTCCGTACTGCGACCGTGTATGAGCCAGACTCCCGAGTGGTCGAAAGACGCGATGTCTCCGCCGTGGTGAGCGTTGCTGAATCGTCAGCAGAGCCAACGGACGCCGCGCCACGAAGGACGACCTGCTCAACCCCCTCAGTAAGCGGCGTCGACTCGGGCGGCTGTACGAGGACGCTGAGGTAGCCCGCGTCGTTGTGCTCCATGTCGTACACGTAGCCGGCGTCGCCGTAGACGCCGAACGGGGATCCGAAGTCGGTCAATGCCCCGGCGTTGCCTGGGTCACTCGCGACGAGGGTTCGGCCGCCCGCCTCAACGAACGAGTTGACGGCATCAGCATCTGGTCCTGAGAGTGCGCCGGGGGCGGTCGTCACGAACGCATCCGCATCAGCGAGCAGCGACTGGAGCCGCTCACCGCTTCTGATTCCGCCGTAGAACCGAACCTCGTGGCCGTTCTCGATGAGTGTCGAGGTAAGCGGTGTGACGCCACGCCGGGCGCCACCGAGCGTCCCAATATCTGCCTCCGTGGGGGCATTACCGTCCTCAATCGGAAGCACGGGCAGCCCGCCACCGGCGCCAGTCGTACTGCTTCCGAGGTGGACGACGACCGTGTTCGACGGCTCGCCGCTCTCCATTTCGATGTCACCGCCCTCGCTGACGGTTTCCGGTTCGACGGAGTCGAGCCGCCAGTGGTCGTCTGTAACAGGCTCCGTATCCGGTGGGGCCGTATCTAAGAGGACACCCCCGGCTGCGGCGACGCCGACAACAGCCAGGAATATGAGCGCGAATGCGCCGATTGCCGTTCGGAGATTAACGCTCATGCGGGCTCACCTCCGTTCGTCGCGCCGGTATCGTCGTGTTGCGTGCGGGCGTCGTCGGCGTTCGTCTCACTACTGAGTTGGTCCGTGGGCAGTCGTCCAGTGTAGCTTGTCATGACTATTTCCTCGCCGACAGTCTCGTCCCATGTTTGCGGTGCCACCGCGAGGATAAGATCGTCGTTGAGATCGCTTTCAGAGTCGTCGACAACGACGACAGTACTGTCGTCCTGTTGTAAGAGCGGAATACCCCCCGGAACGCGATTCTCGGTACGACGCGTGTCGACCGCGTAGTCGTCAATACCGGCTTCAGTTGCGGCATCAGCGACTGCTCCATCGACAAAGCCAAATCGGTCCGCGAATCCGTTGGCAACGGCTTCGGTTCCGAGATAAGCATCGGCGTGCGCGATCGCTTCTCGGTCAAGCTCGATCTCTTCGCCGCGCTGTTCGATCACGTTCTCGATGAAGAGGTTGGCGAGCGTTTGTCGCCGCTCGCGTTGTGTGTCCGGATCGCTACCTCGTTTGTCAGGGCCGGTCGTACCCGCACTTGGCCCGTTTGGAGCCGGCGCGGCCCCCGCAACACCGACGCTACCGACCGCCTGCGCGGACGGAGCTACGTAGATGCGATCGGCAGGCGCAATCGCGAGATACGCGCCGGACGCTCCGAGCGTATCTACTGCGGCGTATACCGGCATCACCGAGGCAGTACGGTCGACCGCAGCGTACATCCGTTCGCTCTGTGCAGGCAGGCCGCCACCGCTGTCAACTTCCAAGACGACCGCCTGGATGGAGTCGTTCATGCGGGCGTCTCGGAGGTTGTCTTCGACGTGCTGTGCTGTCGACGAGTCTATCGCTCCGTCGATTTCGATCACAGCGACGGTGCCGTCGGGACCGGTTACGGCGCCGTACACGCTGGGAGCGACGAACAGCCCCGCAGCAAGCGCCAGTATCACTGCGACACCAACGGCGTGTCGAGTGGTCAGCCGGTCGACAACCGATCCCGACTCGGAGCGTGGCAGAACACGGTCGGAAGTTGTCGGCGAGTGGCGCTCGGTTCGTGTGTCCGTATCCGGCGTCGATTCATCTGGAGATTCTGTGGGGCCCTTCTCAGAACTCATTGCCCTGTCCTCGCTCGGTCTCGCGGTCGTATTTGGAGGTTTTGTCGGTCTTGCATCGTCGAACTGATTGTGCGGTAATGGAGTACCGCTGTAGCTGCGTTGGGGTCATACGGCAACCGATGCCGTGTGTCGAGAGTGGACGCAATGTTGGAACTCATGAGTCTGACAGCGACTCAACGTCGCCGACGGTAACCCCCGCCAGTTCGGCATGTGGCGCAAATATATCGCCGTCGGCGGCAGTTTCTAGTATTACTGTACGCCCGTGTCTAGAGACGGTTGCGTCACTAAACGAGGACTCTCCCTCGCGTGCGGCGCGCGCAATCGCCTCTGCCGTCTCTCTGTCGAGCCGTTTCGGATCGGCTACTGCGCCGTACCGAAACGTCGTCATCGGAGTATCGGCAGTGTCATGCTGGCTTGTCGGGGGCGTGGCTGACAGAGACTTCGAAGGCCCTGAGCCGTCTGGGGTCACACTACAAGCGACGCCAACTGCGGCTGCCGCATCAACCGCCGTCCGGAGCGCTTTCGGTGCGTCCGAGAGGGTGCGTCGCAGATACTCCCGCGTCTCTGTCCCCAAGTCGACACAGACCGTCGCGTCTCCGTGGAGCCGTGACGGGAGCGATCCGTAGTCTGTGTCTGTCCGTGAGTGCTCCGTGTCGTGACCGCTGATACCAGCGTCGCGGTGGGCCACCGCACTGCTAATCGATGAAGCGTGCCCGATGACAACTTCGTCCGCGCGGACACCAAGCGTCGTGGTGGTGCGTTTCGACTTGAACCGGGTAAAGCCGGCCTTGGTGGCTGGCTCTCGGATGAGATCGGCGTCTCGAGTGAGTTCTCGACGGAGTGTCCGTGCGTCGATGTCACCGACGATGACACCACAGCCCTCAGGGCCGTCTGTCGTGAGTGCGGTTCCGCCAACCACCTGTTGGAGTCGGTCAAGCGATACACTGTCGTACCGAGAGAGGAGGTCACGGATCGGGGCCGCAACCCCCTGTGGGACCCCCGTCATCGTTACCAGGCTCGGGTTAAACCGCGCAGTAACCACGGTGTCAACTCCCCGTGATGTAACTGCGGCCGGCTTGTACGCCCCGTTAGCAACCGCTGAGTGGAGTTGCCGCGCAGGGCTGTGTTTGGCCGAGCTACCTGTCGCCGCTCCCGTTTCACCGGATCCGTTGATTGCGAGCGTTCCAGCGGGCGGGGGTTCTGAAGTCAGTGCTCCAATGGGCCTATTAACACCGAGCCCGGTTGCCACGAGCGCACCTAAGCGCCTCGCGAACGTCCGTTTGGAGGGCATCGTTTCAGAAGACGTGCGCTCGGTGATAATGCTCCGAGACGTGTTTCAGGTTCGGAAGCACATCCGTCGGGCGCGTGTTCATCAACCAACGCAGGGAGGAAGTGCAGAACTAAGTTACGGGAGCCGTCTACAGTTACTTTTCCAACTTTTCCGTGACAGAATCTTCTTCCAGATGCGATTGCGCGTCATCTCTGTCGGACTCAAGTAGTCGTTCAACTTTGTCTTCAAATTCCGCATCGTTGAGCTCACCGCTGGCATATCGTTCTTGGAGTGTTGACAACGCATCATCCGTAGAGTCGGTGTTGCGGCCGTCGGTTGGAACATCACCCGAATCCGCGGCTGCCCACAGCGGGTACTGTTCCGGGTCGTACTCGTCGGTGTCAGGCGGTACCTCCTTGATCGCAAATTCAAGAACGCCAGACACGATCATTCCCGCGATCAACGCCGTGTACCACACTGCCGGAGTGAGTACATACACTCCGGCGACGGTCACAAATCCGGCCACAAGTGAGACCGGGTGATCGTCCAGTTGGTTGAAGATGGAGGGCATACACATGCCGACAATTAGCGGTTGTAGCTGAAATACATACGGCTAAATGTTTTCCACCAAAGGCGTACTACCAGCGTACAAAAGGCTGATGCCCCCTGTCCCTCCGGCCCTCAAAGGAGGTTCGTCCCCGTAATCTGCGGAGGGCATCAGCAACTGTGTGTATGGTATCATTTCACAAAAATCGGTCGACGCTCAAGCGCTCAGTGTAGACCCTGTGTAACTAGCGTACGGTGAACTACCCCACCCTACTCGCTCACGGCTGACGCCGTTCGCTCCTTGAGGGTGGGGCTTCCTGTTTCCACGACGCGCTTTGCAGATACAGGCGTATCCACAGGGAGCGCAGTCTCCACAGGCGTTGATTCGGAGTATCCCACTCCTACTTCTTCAAGACCACGAGAAAGGATGTTCCAC
>NZ_SGUB01000016.1:0-78156 GCF_005435235.1 Halorubrum sp. GN12_10-3_MGM | reverse complement strand
GTATCCGGTAAACGTTATCTGCTCGTCACGGGGTTGATTGTTGCCGCCGACTGTGAGCGGGATGGTATCGCCGTCGACCGCGCTCGCGGTGGAGGCCGAGGCTGGGGCAGTGTTTTCGACGCCCGTCGTATTGATCGTCACGTCAGAGGCGGCGTCGTAGTCCGACAACTGCCACGTGGCAGTCGTTCCCGACGTCGCCGAGTTCATCGACACGTCGACGTGACCACTGAACGTGACCGTGTTGTCCGAGAAGTGAGGAACGTCGAACACGAGGTAGCCGTCGACGTACTCCGCGCTCGCCGTCCACTCGCTGCCGTCCTCGTGCGTTCCGTGAATCGCTCGTGGCCGGTAGCCGAGCGCCTCCCGCAGCTTCCCGGCGTCGAGAGCGACTTCACGACCGGCCGATTCGGTATCGTCCCGCAGCACGACTGCCATCCCGTCGCCTGTGACCGACGCCGTGTCGCCGTCCATCACCGTCGACGCGTGGTCCGCCGTCGTCAGGATGACCTCTAGGGAGTCGGCGTGGTCACTCGCAAGCACGCTGCCCTCCAGTTCACTCGCCGACAGCGCGAGTGTTTCGCCGTCCGGAATGTCCTCGTCGACGTTCCCATCGGGAATCGTGGCCATGCCGCCGGGCACGGCCGCCGCCGAGCCCACAGCCGCGAACGGGACCACTGGCGCGAGCAGGAGCATGACCGCGAGCGCCGCCACGAGCGTCCGCTTCACGAGCGCTCACCTCCGCGAGGCCGCACGCGAACCCCGCGTGCGGGCAGGCCGGTGGTTGCCGCGCCGGCGCGCACGCTCCCGGGGTTCTCAGACGCGATCCCCCGGGGGCACGCACGCGTCGGACTCCGGATACGCGCGCGTATGAACGCTGCCGAGTCGGCGCGCGCCGCCGCGACCGCATGCTCAACGCTCGAACCCGTGCCCTCTGTCGATTCCAACTGTATCATTCGCTCACCTCGCTGAGATCTCGCTGCGCCTTGTCGATGCTCGGTGTGGCCGTCGGCTCGCCGAGTCCGAGCTTCAACACCCCCTCCCCATCGTCGTCGGCTTTGATGTCGCTCCACTGGTAGAGACTGAAGTTCCGCTCGTTGAACATCAGCGCCTGCCCGACCTGCCGGTCAGACATGATGTCGCCGATCATCGGTACTGTCGAGAATCCGTGTGGGATCGACCGCTTCGAGTTCTGTCGCGGGTTCGGTGTCGAGTCGGGCATGTCGACGCGCCACATGTGCTCTTCGCGAACGCGCCAGTTGATCTGGCTCTCCCGATGGATCGTCAGATACACCGAGAACCGCGAGCGCCGGGAGTCTTGCATCAGGTTCCGGAACAGCATCAGCTTCGAGTGCGTCTTGTGTTCGTCCTGCTCGACGCTCGGCGGCACGAGATCTGCCGCCTCGTCGAACATCCACGACCACCATCCGTTCGAGTCTGCGAACTCGATCCGCGCCAGCATGAACGCGAACCACCAGTGCGTTAGCGGCGTCGGATTCTCGTCGGGGGCAGCCGTCCACTCCGGAGTGAACGGGAGCGTCCCCGACACGCGGCTGCTCTCCCGAGTGAGTTCCGAACAGCCGCTAAAACTCGCGTCCGGGTAGACCACGTTGAACGTCCCCTCCGGGTGCGCACCAAGCTGGTCAACCAGATCGAGGACATCGTCGTAGTAGCGCACTGAGCGGGCGATCGCCGTGAGATCGTCGACTGTCTCCGGAGCGCGGGTGTCGTCTTCGAACACCCAGCGGGCGTCGACGCTCGCGTGACGCGGCAGCCACACGGTCGCCCAGTCCGCGAACGGTGTCCACTCTGAGCGGTTCGGCGAGCCGCGCCAGATAACCTTCTCATCGTTTTCGTCCATCAGCCGGCACGACCAGTGCAGGTTATCCGTCGACTTCCCACACCCGCGCTCGCCGACCTTGAGCCAGTCAGTCCCACCCGCCGACGATGTCTCCTCTGCGGGCTTCTCGTGGATGAGCACGTCCGGGTAGACATCGTACTCGAAGCTCTCGGGATCGAACTCCGGGATCCCGAAGCGCATCCGCATCTCGTAGGCGTCAGTCCACCAGTCCGGCGCTGGCTCGTCACCGTCGGGGCGACCCTGTACGGTGCCGTCACCCCAACCGTAGCCCCACCGCTCTGGCGTCCACTGTGCGTCCTCTGTCGTCTTGTCCGTCGTGTTTGGTTGCGTCTTGCTCATGATTATCCCTGGCCGGGCGTCAGCCCATCTGAGGTGTGTGTCGCCAGTTCGCCCGCTTCGAGCCGCTTGATACCGTCAGCGAACGCGGGGAGCAGCTTCGCGACCGCGAACCGCTCGCGGTATTTTCGCGCCAGTTGCGTCGCGTCCCGTGCGCTGTCAGCCTCGACGCGGCCGAGGAAGTGCTCGCGTGCGACGCGATCGCGTCCGACGCGAGCTGGCAGCGACTCTTCGAGCGCGCCGTTCGTCGGCTCGGAGAGATCGTGGAGCCACGACTGTAGCTCCTCGACCGAGTCGAAGCCGCCCCAGAGCCGTTGCAGCGCCGCCCGCTGCTGTCGGTCGGCGACCTGAAACGCTGGCCGCATCGCGACGAAATCCTGTCCCTTCGGGTCGTGCTCCTCGTTGCGGACGTCGTCCGGGTACTCGCCAGCGCTCTTGCGCAGCGCGTTGTACGCGAGGTTGAACGCGGGTAACACGAGCACGCGTTCGAGGCGCTGGCGGTACTCTCGTGCCACATTGAGCGTGATCGGATCGTCCGCGAACGTCTCGCGCTCAGGACCGACCACGAGCGCCGTCAGCAACGTCCGATCCCGGAGTAGGGCGACAGGCTCCCAACGCTCGGTAATGTGACCGAGAGTCCGCACGATCGCGGCCTGATACCACTCGATCGTGACCCGTCGGTTCGGGAAGCCGTCACGTAGACCGTGGTCGAGCTCGCTGTCGGCCGTCGGCTCTAAGAGGACACGCTGGTCGTGTTGGAGTGTCGGAAGCGCCGGCCGGGTCTGACTAGTCGTCATCGGCCACCCCCTTGCGCTCGGTCGTCTCTGGCTCGACATCGAGATCGTCGTCGACGCCGATTTCTGCGGTCGACAGCTCTTTCGTCACCGACTTGTCGAACTTCTGCTCGATGTCGCGCGCTTCGAGCGGCGTCCTCATCCGCTCGCGCCACGCGATGTCGCGGTAGTCGTCGAGCATCTTCGCGTCGGCGTGTTCGCCGGCCTCGAACGCGAGTGACGCCTCCGCCTGTGTGAAGTGGTACGGCGCGGGTTCAGACTCGGCACCGCCGTTCTCGGTTCGGTAGATGAACGGCAGCCCGACGATCGCGCCGAGGACAGCACCGAAGCCGGGGATTCCGAGCATCGCCTCGGCCGCGAACCAGCCGACAGTCGCGCCACCGCCGACCGGCAACACGACTCCCGGGTTCGGCAGCGTCGTTAGCCCGATCCCGGGCACGTCGACCTCTCGCGAGAGTGGGAGCCGCACTAGCTCCGGCGGCTCGTGCACGAGCGCGTCCTGTAGGTCCCACTCGGGATCCAGTTCGATTTCTAGCTCGTACGGCGACTCCTTGCCCTTCTTGTGCGTCTGGATGTCTGAGACGTCGAGTGTCGCCAGCGAGCCACGCAGCCGCGCGATGTACGCCGGGAGCCCCTTTCGGATCAGGACAAGCTCTTGATCAGCCTCACGCCGGAGACCGGTCTTGACGACGTGGTCGACGTACCGCGAATCGTGCGTGTCCTCGCCGCGTGGCGACTTCGCGTTTTCGAGGTCCTGCCGCCGAAACAGGAACTTCTGCAGGTTCGACGGACCAGATCCCTCCAACACGAGTGCGTACGATAGCACGCCGAACACGAGTGCCATGCCCGCGGGCAGCCGCGTCGCGAGGACTGCGCCCTGGAAGGCGAAGAAGCTCGCGAGCAGCGCCACGGGGATGCCGACAGCGATGCCCCACTTCACGAGCCCCCACTGCGGGCCGACGATCGCCTTCTCGTGGTGCCGCCGTCCGAGCGAGCCACCGATCAGCATCGCCGGCAGCGCAAAGATACCGATCTCCCAGAACAATGTCGAGAGGAAGTCACCCCACGAGTTGATGTCGATGCTGCGGGCGGTCGCAATGGTCCGGTGCTCGAAGGTCCATCTTGCGTCCGGATACTCCTCGACCCACATGGTGATCCGCTGGTTCTCGCCGAAACTCGACGGGAGCGGCACCTCCGCCTGATCGTAGCCACGTCCCAGCTGCGTCGAGACCTCCGTCGCCGTCACGTTCTCCGCGACCGGTTCGGTCGTGGTCCCGTTCTCCGTCTGGACCGTGCGGGTGCCGCGCTGCCAGCCGACGACGTTGATCGTCAGCTGCTCGTTCGGGTCGCCGAGTCGGATCGTCTTCAGCGTCACCGCGTTCTGCTGGACCCGAGTGTCTCCGCTGACATACTCCCAGTCCGACGAGCCGAACCCCACGGGTTCATGACGGAGTGTCGCACTCCCGTACGAGCCGAGGAAGCGCATCGACGGCGGCGCACCCTCTTGTGTGGTCCCGCCACCACGGAGCTCGTCGAGCGAGTAGTCAGCGTCGCTCTGCTCGACAGTCGAGTTCGACGGTGATGCCGTGTCTTGGGCCGTGGCGGGTACAACCGCCACGACGGGCGCGATGAGCAGCATCGCCGTCAACGCGGCGAGGAGTATCCGGCGGCGCATCTACGGCAGCACCCCCTGAGCGGACTCTTTCAGCCCGACGAACGTGGAGGTCGCGTGGTCCGGCGCGGCGTAGAACCACACGCCGAGGACCACCGCGATCAGCACGAGCAGTCCGGCGCGCTCGTCGACTTGGATGAACGTCGCCATCAGAGACCACCTCGATGTGCGACTCTCGCCGTGCCGCTATACAATACCACGAGTATCCCGAGCCCGGCCGCGAACGGCCACGTTTCTGGGATGCCTGCGAGATGGACCGCTGCGTAGCCCACCAGCGCCATGAACGCCATGACGCCGACCAATGCTCCGGGGTTGAACACACAGCCCGAGCCAGTGTCACAAGCCTCGTTCGGGCAGGTAACCCGACGGGTGAGCGTCTGTAGTTCAACTATCTCCGAGACCGTCCCGCAGTCCATACAGACCGTGTCATCCGACGCTATCTCGGACCACGACCGGTCAGAGGGGATCGGATCGACGCGATCGAGAACGCGATCGAGAACGGTCACGGCGTGCTCACCTCCCGGAGCCGGCGGTCGGCGCCGTACATGGTCGCGAGCAGTAGCCCGACACACGCCGCGATGTAGGCGAGCGCGACCGGGAGCGCGGCGTCGCCGAGCACCGCACCCGGCGCGGTCCCGAGCAGCACCGATGCACCGGCCACAGCGACCAGCTTCAGCGCAGCTTCGCGATCGTCGAGCGCGTCGCGGAGTTGGTACGGTGCCGTCATTCGCGTTCCTCCTTCTCGATGATCCAGTGAGCAACGACGAGGCCACCGAGCCCGAGCAGCACGGGCTGGGTCGACGAGACGACCGGGCCGCCCGCAACGGGTGCGAGCAGTAGCGCCGCAGCGCCGCCCGCCAGCGCCATGACGGCCTTCGAGCCTGACAGCAGCACCGACGCCGTGCCTGTGTCGCTCGATGTCGACGAGCGGACCACGGGGTCAGCGCCCTCGCCGGCGAAGCGCTCGTAGGTCCAGTACAGCAGCACGACGAGCGACAGGATGCCTCCGATCGCACGCAGATCCGCGACCGGAAGCGCGTCGACCGGTAACGACATCTACAGCCCCCTCCCGCGGGTGACTGATGCCCGCCAGATAAGCGCGATCACCGTCACAATCCCGAAGAACGCGAGGAACTGCCCCTCCGAGATCGTGCCCTGGAGCCCGAGCCAGCCGAGCAGCCCGCCGACGATATGGCCGACCACGACCGGCGCGTCGATCATCCCGATCAGGTCCGCAACGAGTTGGATCAGTTGGTCGCCGATAGTCAGAACGACGCCTGTCATGACGACGATCGCCGAGCCGGAGCGCTCGCCGACGCCCTCGACGACCTCGGTTGCGTCGTCTGCGTCACGCCACTCGTCGAGCGCCCAGTAGATCAACGTCATCACGCCGATGACGCCAACCACGACGCCGAATCCCCAGAGCGTGACAGAGCCAGGGATGCTCATCGCGGGTCACCCCGCATGCGGTACCACTGTTCGTGTTCGCTAGTTGTCGTCATTGTCGAGTCTCTGTTTGAGTTGGTCAGCGAAGCTATCCAGCAGTTTGAGCACGTACACCCCGGCCGCGACCAGCGTCAGCGTCGTCAGCGTGTCTTCAGGGAGCCACGCCACCTCCGGCGCGATCGTGAAGCCGCTGATCGACAGCGCCGTGAACAACGTCCCAATATTCGCGAGGACGACGCTCACAAACGGGTCGAGCCAAGTTACCCCCAGCAGCTGTAGTAAGGCCCCTCCCGCTGCTGTTGCGACCGCGACCGGCTGCGTGAGTATGTCTGTTAGGTCCATTCGTAATCACCCGAAGAGGAACGTCTCAATTCCACTGACGACCGGGATCGCGTCGGCTGTTGCTCGTGCGAGCCGGAGCGAGACGACGATCACGGCATAGCCGATCAGGATGGCTAGTGCTGCGAGCACAAACGGCTGGAGTGCTCCGAACGGCACAGTCAGCGACACAAGGAAGCCTGCCGACTGCGCTAGTGCGTCCTCGATCGGCCCCGTCACCGACCGGAGTGCGGTGGTAAGTGACGCACTCAGCAGATTCAGCGTCCCGATAATCGCCTGAAACGGCTGCGCGATGATGTCGGCGAGGTCGAAGACGAAGCCGAAGATTGCGCCGAGAACAGGCGGGATAATTCGCCCGCGAAGGAACCGCAACGGGTTCGTCGCAAAATCCCGGAGCGTCGAGATAACGGCTAAGCCGCCAAACAGACTCGTCACAACGCTCCGTGCGATGCTTCGGGCGAGTCCTGAGCTGATCCCGCTGCCACCGTCACTGCTCATCACGAATCACCCCGATGGCCCACGCAATCAGGAAGCCGCCGGCCGCGATCAGCACAAGCGAGCCGACAAGCCCCGTCTCGCCGGCGAATTCCACTGCCGACGAGGTGTCAATCCCAGACGTGACCTGTCCGAACGTTCCCTCGACATAGCCGGCGTACGCGTTTGACAGATCGCGCAGCCGGTCGATCACGAGGACGCTCCACAGCTCGCTAATGAGATCTGCCACCGACTCGAAGAAAGATGTGAGTACCGTGCCGAGCCCGAGCAGGCCGACATCGGTCCAGTCGACGCGCTTGCCGTCAGCGTCGCTAATGAATGGGAGCCCGCTATCCCAGAAGTCGTTGCGGGCACTCATCGGTTACCCCTCCTCGGGATCCTCCTCGACGCCGAGGAAGGGGATATCCGTGAAGCTGAACGGGATCAAGTCGCTCGTGTCCTGATTACTGAGGTACAGCGAGACGACGAACGCGCCGACAAAGATGACTCCGAGCGACACTGGGAACGATGCGATGCCGAAGATAGAGACATCGGCGGCCGACGCCTCGGCGCCGGCTTCGATGATATCTGCGGCCCCGTCGCCTAGCAGCGAGTTGACGATCTCGACGAGCCCGCTTCCGAACTCGTTGAGCGGGGAGATAATGACGTTACTAATCGCCTCCACCGCGTTCGCTGCCTGAACGAAAAACGCCGCTATCGGGAGGAACAGCAGCCGCGTGAGTGCGCCGTCGACGTCGTCGACACTGCTGACCTGATTCAGTCGGCTGACCCAGTCCGTGCCGCCCCCAGCCGACCCGGCAGAGGCAGCCATCTCAGATCAGCCCCCGGATGCGGGCCAGCAGTGCGCCACCGAGACCAGCCAGCGCGCCGAACGGCGACAGGATCATATCGATGATCCCGCCGTCGCCCGTGCTGGCGAACTGCCCGGCGCCGCCGATCTGCTGGAGTTCGTTCTTCTCATCATCCGTGACGAGCACGGTCGCGTGGTAGCCAATCTCTTGGCCCGGCTGGATCGTGTCGTCGAGCGTCACCGTGTCGCCCTGCGATACGACCGACCCGAGCACGTCGGACCAACCACTAATCTCGTCAAAATCAGTGTCAGAGGCACCCTCGGCGACCTCAACCGTCTGGTACCGAGTATTCGGCACGGTGATGTCCTGCTTGAGCGTCGCGTTCGCGTACGAAAGGTCGTACGCGGCCGGAAGTTCAAGCCGGTAGTACGCCTCCATCCGGTTCTCGAAGCTCGGGTAGCTTTCAGCCTCGGCGAACGTGACGTTCACCTCGGACTGATCACTCGACAGGTCCGACGCACGGAACTCCATCGGCATTTCGAGGCCGTTGATCTCCGCGTTGTCGAACGTCGAGCCCATCGTATCGAGGGTATAGACCTGAATCTCGCCGGGCTCACTCACGTCGCGGATCGTCTCCGTCTCGAAGTCGTCTTCGTCGTCGGTATCGACACGCTCGTCACCGAGCGACCACTCCGAGGTCTTGTCCGCGTTCAACGCGGAGAGCCGCACATCGGCATCACCGTCCATGACGGCGACCTCGATCGACTGGATCTCCGCCACCGTGCCGTCACCGCTTCCCTGCGTGGTCAGCGCGCCGATCTGCTCTTGGATGACATAGCCCTCGCCAGTACCGGTCGCGATCACGTCATCATCGCTCGCGGTTGCCGACGAGTCGATCGTCGTCGCGACATAGTCGCCGTCACTGTCGACGGCGCGGAGCTCGACAGTTGCGCCCGTGTCGAGCTGGTCTACGTCGAGCATCGCTTGGAGGTAGCGCTTCTGCGCGTCCGAGGTGATCGACACGTCCGAGAAGCTCGCGGTCGCCGTGTCACCGCTCGTCTGCGAGTTCGTCGAAACCTCGAGCGCCTCGACACCCGGCGCGGTCGACGAATCCGAAACCGTCATCGTGCCCGCACTGCCCGACTCGTCGACGATCCACCGACTCTCATTATGGACAGCGCTCACGTTCTCGGTCGAGTGCGGGAACGCAGCGGCGTCAGAAAAGTCGATGTCGGTCGCAACGAAGTGATACGGGTTGACCGTCCCAGAGCCGATGTCATCGACATCCTGACTCTGGTCGACGGTTGCCGGGAGCGAGGCAATCTCGCCGCTATCGTCTTCGTACTGGCCCGGTTCCATCCCGGAGCGGTCGAAGTTCTCGACCGTCACGTCCGCCTCGATGTACGGGTTCTGTGCTGCTCCGGCGTCCTCGTTGAACTCTGGCGCAGCCATCGCCGCCGGCGCGGCCAGCGACGTTACGAGGACCGCCGCAAGCAACGCGGTCAAAAACGTTCGAATTGTTCCGTTCATGCGCTACCTCCGTAGCTGCCGCTGCTGCGAATCTGTGTCATTTGTCTCCGAAAGCGCCCGTTTTCGGCGGGCACGCCGTGCTTCTCAGCCAATTCGACATCGAACGGGTACCGTCCCCGGAACTGTTCGAGGTACTCGGCGAACCGGTCGCCGACCGCCAGCCCGCGAGGGCCGTCGCTCACGGTTCCCGACCACCCCGGATTTTCTCAGTTGCGTCGTTCATCGCTATCTATCGTCCGGAATCGGACGATAGAACGGCTGTAATGTCCCCCTCCGTTGAACCCTCGTCTCAAATGGACCAGAGTAACCTCTCGTCCATGTCAGAGGTATCTTTAAGGGACCCAGACAGTACGGCGCGGATATGCAGAAGCTACAGAACCACGGCGGATCGGGTGTCGTGACGCTCCCGCGCGACGACCTCGAAAAAGATGACCTCCTGGAGGAGGGAGCGCTCCCGGACGAACAGCACCTCGACGTTGATCGGCTCGGGCGACGGACCTACGTGGTTCGGATCCCCGAGGAAGGCGGTGACCTCCCGGAGCTAGCGCAGTGCGAAGTTGTTGAGCGACTCGCCGCGAAGCGAGCGTTAGATCTCAGTGTCGGGCGAAGCGTACCGCAGGCGGACTAATTTCTCTCTGTTGGCACACCTGAAACGCTTAGGCTAATTGTTTCTGGCACATTCGTAGTCAATACAGAGTTCCTGCCTACCGATAGTCATCAACAAATCCGTTAGATGAGTTGTCGTCTACCGCCACGATGGTCGGAGAGATGAGTTCTGCGTCTTCTTCTGAAAGAATCCGTTCGACACACTCATCGCAAAGCCACAATTCGACCGTCTGAGCGTCCCCATCTACAGAAGAGAATCGTAGTAAATAGTCGTCAGAATCTTCTGCGCCGCAGTGAGTACATACCATTTCCGTATTATCAATTGCCCAATTATATAAAAACATACACATTATTTCACACTTCGGAAATGAGATATTCGAACGATTAAGCGTCCAAATTTCATATTCTATTATACTCTAAAGTAAGGCTTCCACAGAGTAGCTCCGTTCCAAGTTCGCGTTTCTATACAAACGCGAAGAACAGGCGGCGAATCCGCCCCGATCACTCTCGAAACCCCGTCCGTCGCAACCTTCATATTTCATGGACATGCGGAGAAGCACGAAATGAGAACAGAGCGAAACCGCGACGGCTCCTGGAACGTCTGGATGTCCCGCGAGGAGTACCAGGCGCTACCCCGAGCTGCCGACTCGTTCCAGCACGAGATCGCGATTCGGTTGATGGGCGACTGCGGACTCCGTGTCGGCGAGGTCCTCGACGTCGAGCCGCGGCACATCTCGCGGATGACCGACGGTCGCCACTACGAGCTCGAGGTCGTCGGCGGGAAGGACACGACCGGCGAGTTCGTCGACGGGAAGCAGCGCGAGACGTGGCTCCCCGTCGACGTCGAGGCGACGATCAACCGCTATGTCCAGACTGAGGAGATCGCGCGGGACGAGTCGCTCGTCGACGTGACGAAGCGCACCGTTCAAAATTGGGTTGAGAAAGCCGCCGTCAGCGCTGCCGAAGAGAGCGGCGATCCAGACTACGAGCGTGTGAGTACCCACGACCTCCGTCGCTGCTGGGCGAACCACTTGCTCGTTGAGGAACACGTCTCCCCGCGGATCGTGATGGCGCTCGGCGGCTGGAGTTCCTACGACGCGATCGAGCCCTACCTCGCGGCGCCGACAGAGAAGAACATCATCGACTCGATGAGCGGGGTAGCGCTGTGAGCAGCGGTCGTGCGGAGCTCACGTCTTCCGGTTTTGCTTGAGCGGCGTTGTTTGTGATCTCCTCCGGGACCCTAGTGTTCGCTCACGATGATGTGACTCTCCCGTTCTAATCGGTTCGCAGAAGGGCCGCTCGTGTCCGACTCTCCATCACTTCCGGGACAGGCGCCTACGAAACACTCCTTTGTTGATGGATTTTAGCGGCCGTGCTGAATACAGCGCGCGAATGTGGCACGAACTGAGGCCAATCTACGGGAGAGAGTGATCGGTCAGTACAGGTGACCCACAGATCGTTCGGTGCGGCGATTGAGTCGGTTTTCACAACTTCTCATAAGTCGTCGAAGTCAGCAACGGTGACCGCCATGCCGAGGAACATCAACCCAAACCCAGCGGCACCTGCCGGGATCGAATTCTGTAGCAGGAATCCCCCTGTGAACGCACTCACACCGCCAACAATAGCTCCACGCTTCCTTGCTGGGGCGGCCTCACGAGAGAGGGAAATAAACCTTTGGCGATGTGCTATCATCATTGAACTCACAGTCACATAGAGCGGTAATAGTGAGATTGTAAGCAAGTGGTCTGTCGCAGCAAATTCTGCGACGGATGCCGTAACTAACAGTCCAACAAGTAGCGACACAGCGTACCGGAGGGCACGATGCATATCTCGAACTGTGGTTACTGCGGATAAAAACTATCTATGTTACATACACTAGCCGACTGGTTTTTTTTTCGGTTATTAAGAAGGCACATTCTATCGGTTAGTTCAGGATTTAGGTGGAGAAAACAACGCAGTTCCGTTGCTAATTACATCCTCTGTATCTCGCAGCGCGGTCTTGCCAATTACGGGAGTTCGTCAAGTACCTGCTGAATAGAGGGCGCGTACTCACCGGTCCTCGACACCGGTCACCGAAGTTTGGTGATTGGCGAGCGGTTCTTACTACACAAGCGGTATGTGAGCGGAGACCCCTTGTGGGATTATGGGCGCTCTCGAACGAATTGCTGCCTCGGACCTGAAACTCAGGGTCGTCATCGGTGGGGCAGCAGTAACCTTTGCGACCATCTTCGCCGGACTCTCGTTCGGATTACAGTCGACAACAGGGCTGGCCCTCGGAGTCGTAGTCGGCATCATTGCTTCGTTTGCTGTGGGGTATCTCCTTCTCCAGTTGGTGGCGTGACTCCCGCCACCATCGGATACTCGCTTAACTGGAGACCAGTCAAAGAAGAGAATTCGGGCTGCTGAGTATACGCTCTATATGCAGCACGCTATTCTTGTCAGGTGAAGGGAGTCCCCCCGGCTCAGTGTCTAATTTAAACTGAAGGGGCTACTCGCCAGTTGGGCGAGAAGGATGTGCTAATCGCCCGCCTTTCAGTCCTTCCGGTAGAACACTGCGGTATTGGAATTCACCTCTCGGTGCCAGTATACTACCAATTAATACCGAAGTGAATCTGTTTCACGTTGGCATACACACCTCGTGTAAAGTCATTCCAGTCGGCGATCTGAAATCGCTGTGTTGTATATTCGTGTGGATCTTCTGGCTGGTCCCAGTCGCGCAGGAAAGCACGTAATCTGGAGTAATTGGTGATAGGGGCGGCCCCATCGATACTAAATCTGTTCTCCAAAAGTTCTCGCTTCCCGTAAAATGGGTTCGCACAAATAGCACCATCAATACTAGCTTCAGATTCAATGTCAAGGTCAACAGTTCTAGTTGTACGCTCCACGAGGTCTACAGGAATGTCGTCAGGGCTTGGGAGTCCCTGAGGATCGATCTCTACACCCTTCGCTGTGCTGAGTCTCATTTTACTCTGCTCAGAAAACTCAACTAACGGCCGAACATCAACTGGCTGACCGTCAATTAGGAAGTTCACTGTTAAATGTCGATACCCAGGTCCCGAAGTGAACGGTGCCGCGTAGATGAGTACGCTTGATTCAGGGTATTCGACATCAAGATCAGAAATAAGAACTGCTTGATCATGGTCGTACAGCTCTAACTCATAACCAGAGTCTTCCACCTCCAAGTAGCGACTTTCACGGTTGCGAAGGTTTGCTACGAAGTTCTCATAGCCACTACCGATCCAAGCTCCGTTTGACTGATTGATTGTGAAACGGCAGTCCGGTCCAGACAGGTCAAATAAACCCTCTAATACAGAGAACACGTGTTCAGCACGTTCCTCGGAGATGTAATCAAGCTGTGCTACTACCCTGTAGGGTTTATTCGGGAAATAGTGCGGCGTGAATAAACACAATTCGGATATGTGCCCATCAGGGCATTCAATAAAATAATTTGAAGTCTCACCTTCTGAATCGGGGAGCCTCAGTAGTCTCTCTTCATCATCTTTGGAGTTACCATTAATCTGATCTCTATAGTGAATCTGTACTTCGTGGCCACTGAGGTATCTCACCTCTGTTTGTCTCCGAACTGGGAATAGCGGTTCCTCAATTTTCTCATGTTCGTAGCTTAGCAGTTCTTCCGTGGATTCAACTATGATTGCCAGTTGTGACTTCCCGTCGATCTCTAGAATTTCTGTAGAAAAATCCGGCACAGGTTCCACAACATGACTAAGAACATCAGAGACGGATCGAGCTATCTTATCAGTGGATTCGATATTTTCCAGCCCGTCTGGCTGCCCGTGAGCATCTTCCCGGACCCCCAGAACAATAGAACCTCCCGCAGCGTTAGACATCGCAGCAATCTCTTTTGTAACCTTACGAGGAGCAACTTCTTTTGACTTATATTCAATCCGCTCTCCCTCCGGTTTCCCCCTCCTGATTGCTTCTTCCAGATCCATTGTCGTAGTGCTAGTTCAGATTCAACTTAACATTACGTGCCACAGGTGAAATCAGAATTTGAGCCTCAGATACCTCCACAAGAGAATCTCTAAACAGGTAGCCCTGAGGACGATCTGTCTTATACTGATCTCGCCATCCGGAACCATCCGGAACACCCCGAGTTCACTTTATATACCTCGGCAAGAGTCCTCGGTGGTGTGATAAACAACGGATCCGTCTTCGAAGACGACCACCTCCCCGATCCGATTGTCGGCCGGAACAGCCACATGAACGAGGTCACCGACGCGCTCGCGCCGATCGAAGACGGCCAGCGCGCCGAGAACTGCTTCCTATTCGGTCCCTCCGGCGCCGGGAAGACGACCGTCGCGAGGGCCGCCGTTCGCGAGCTCCGGCGCGAGGTCCTCGACGTCCCGTACGCCTACGTGAACTGCTGGCGGGACTACACGCGGAACGCCGTCCTCGAACGACTCTCCCACAACCTCGTCGGGACGACCGTCCCGCGCTCCGCGTCGACGTCGACGCTGCTCGATCGCGTCCATCGCGACTTCAACGGCCCGGGCGTCGTCATCCTCGACGAGGTCGACCAGCTGCGCGAAACCGAACTGCTCTACGACCTTCACGAGTTCCGCGGGCTCTCGTGGATCGGCATCGCGAACGACGAGGTCGACCTGCTCGCCGACCTCGATGAGCGCGTTCGCTCTCGCGTTTCAGTCGGCTACCGCGTCACGTTCGACCGCTACGGCGAGGACACGATCGCGGAGATCGTCCGGCTCCGAGCTCGCGCCGGACTCGGACCCGGCGCCGCCAGCGACGAGGTCTGCGAGACGATCGCGCGGCTCGCCGACGGCGACGCACGCATGGGGATCACGACGCTCCGGGCGGCGGCGCGGAAGGCGAGCAGCGAGGGGCTGTCGAACATCCCGCGGCGACTCGTCGAGGACTCGATCTCCGAGGCGGAGCAGGAGATCGCGCGGAAGACGTACTCGAAGCTGAACGATCACCAGCGCGTCGTCGTCGACGTGCTCCAAGAGGATGGACCGCTGATCCAGCGCGAGCTCCACGAGCGATACTCCGAGCGCCACGACGACCCAGTTAGTCTGCGGTACTTCCGTGACACACATCTCTCGAAACTGGAGCACTACGACCTCGTCGAGACAGAAAGCCGGGCCGGGAAGAAACTCTACAGTCTCTCAAAGTCCGCTAGTATCGGCCGTGTAGCGCATCCTTAGCCGACGCCCTATTTCAGGGGCAAAAACCGTTCTGAAGCCCCGATTACACGTTCCAGAGTACCCAGCAGCCTAGGTAACTCACAGCCAGTTTCTTATCGGCGCACGTGAAAGTCGGGCGTAATGTCGGCCTCCGGCTCACAGACTGAGTTCGACTTTGACGACTTCGACACCGACGTCTCCCGAACGGACGAGGATGCTGTCATTGACGCGATCGCCGAATCCATCAGCAGGATGCGCGATCAGATCGACGACGACGATCTCGATGGGATTCTGCGATCAACGCCTGCTCCGTACAATTTCAAGTCCAAGTACACCACCGACCAGCTGGATCCCGAACCGTTCACGAAGGCACGGGTAATCGAGCCCCTGCTTGAGACACTTGGCTACGACGACTACGGATACGAAGCGGGTGATTTCTCTGACACGCGTGGCGAACAGGCGGACTACGCGATCTCGCTTCGTGACGTCGCCAGCGTCGACTCCTCACGGCTCCTGATCGAAGCGGAACCGCTCAACAAGCCCCTCGAAGATCGCGGGCACGGACTTGATCAGGTGAAGTCGTGGCTCAGCCAGCGCGAGTTCGAGTCCGACTACGGGTTCGCGACGGACGGCATCCGCTGGATCTTCGTCCGGTACGACGCCGACTCGTACACGCACAGCGTCATCTCCGACGTTAATCTCCGTCCTGTTTTCCAGCGACTCCACCAGAACGCGTCGACGACGAACGACCCTGCGACCGAGGTCGTCACCGACGAGGAACGCGAGCTCGTCGCGGAGCTGGTGCGGACGTTCGCGAACACGAATTTCCGCTCCATTATCGACGACGCGCAGGACGTCATCAAGGAGAAGCAGGAGGCCGTCACCGACGAGTTCTACGACGACTACATCAAGTACGTGTTCGGAGTCGCAGAGGGCGAAGACGAGCGCCGAGCTCGGAGCCTCGTCGGCGACGGCGTCATGCCACCGGACGATGCCGACGGTGACGACACACGGTTGTTCTCTGTCGACTTGATGAATCGGCTCATCTTCATCAAGTTCCTCGAAGACAAGCGCATCGTCCGGCCGGACTTACTGCGCACCATCCTCGATACCTACGAGAGCGGCGTGTACCCCCAGACGATGTACAAGTCGTTCTTCGACCCGCTGTTCTACGATGTCTTCAACGAGAAGGAAGACCAGCGGGAGTCGCACATCGAGGACATCGACCTCTACAGCGAGATTCCGTATCTCAATGGCGGCCTGTTCCGGCCGGAACTCAGCAACGACTCCGATGTCGACGAGCGCGGATTCAACGTCCGAGACAGCGTCCTCGAATCGATCATCGAGCTCTTAGAGCGCTACCAGTTCTCCGTCGACGGTGGGCCGACAGACATCGACCCGAGCGTCCTCGGTTCGGTGTTCGAGAAGACGATCAACTATCTCACCACTGATCCCGGCGATCAGAACGCCGACCTAGGCGCTTACTACACTCCAAAAGAGATCACCCGGTTCAGTGCTGAGCAGACGGTTCGTCCCGCACTCAAGGAACGATTCGAGCGCATCTTGGTCGAGGATCGGGGGTGGCCCGAAGCTGAGATCAAACAGTACGACACGCTCTACGAGCTCATCGACGGACTCGCTGCATCGACAGATCTCATTACGACGTTGCTCGACGACGTCGACGAGTTCTATGTCGTAGACCCGTCGATGGGGTCGGGACACTTCCTCACGTCCGTCGTCGAGGAGATCACCAATGTCCGCCAAGAGCTGTGGACGGCGATCGACCAGACACCGAGCCGGCACCGCGTGAAACAGACGACGGTACAGGAGAACATCTACGGCGTCGATATCATGGAGCCTGCCGTCGAGATTGGGAAGCTACGATTGTGGCTCTCGATTGTCTCCGAGCTGGAGGCAGAAGACGTCGATAACTTGAGTACTGAGCAGCTGGCGTTGCCGAACATCACGTTCAACGTCCGTCAGGGGAACTCGCTGATTGGCTACGTCGGGTTTCAAGAAGAGACAGAAGATGGATTAGCAACATTTGAGCAGTGGACAGAAGATAGTGTCCGCTCGCGATATGATGATGTCATTGAAGAAATCGAACTCCATGAGGAGTACAGTGCTTTCCCGGAGAAAGCTGAAAAGCATCGAGAGAATGCACTCAAATTATTAGACGAATACCGAGAAGATCTTAATGAAGACATACTCGCTGACTTCCGTGATATTGTTGATAATGTTTCTGAGAGCGACTTACAGAACTACGATCCCTTCCACTGGGTACTAGAATTTGCTGAGGTGTTCAATGCCGGCGGATTCGATGTTATTGTTGGAAATCCCCCATGGGATGTATTGACAACAGATCGAGAGGAGTTCTTTGCTCGCTATGATCCGCGGTTTAGAACTCGAACGCAGAGTGAGAAGGATGAGATAGAAAATGAACTACTGGAGGATGAGGAGATCCAGACTGATTTCAACGCATACAAGCAAAGCATGCGACACAGGGCAGATTACTTTAATGGCTCAGATGTTTATCAACTCCAAACCCCCAAAATAGCCGGGAAAACGGTCTCAAACAACCAAAACGAACTATCTGCCTTATTCCTTGAGAGAATATATTCACTTGCTGCAGACGAGGGTTACGTCTCACAGGTATTACCTGGAACTATTTTTTCTGGATCAAATACAAAAGATATTCGCCTTCACCTACTTGATGAAACAGATGTACAATCGATAATTGGATTTGAGAATCATGGAATATTTGAATCTATTGACAATCGATATAAATTTGCTGTCACCACATTCAAAAACTCTGGAAGTACCGATGTCCTTCAGGGCACATTTCAGCAACGGGACCTTGGCATACTCAAAAACTTTAAACAGCATACAATTGAGATCCCGAGAACTGTTCTTAGAGAATTTTCACCACAGTCGGGGGTGTTCCCTTTCGTAACAAAACAAGAGGAAGTAGATACCTTATATAGAATTCTTCAAAATCCGTCTATTGGTGAGGATATAGAGGGAACCTGGAAAATAAATCCGTACTCAGAGGTACATCGTTCAAAAGATTCTGAATATCTATTTGAGGATGAATCGCGTGGTGACTATCCTATCTATGAGGGAAAGAACATTTATCAATTTTCATACGATAACGAATACTTCGATATTGGAGACATATCCATCTGGGGCATTTCGGAGGAAAAAAATCAGGACCAGAGCGCTAAAGCAATGATCCGAGGAAAGGGAGTACGTAATCTCAAACGGTCGATTTATGATGAAATGGGAGGAAATAAAACAAGCAAATCCCAAGTTCAATTTGTAAATGATCTTCTAGAGCGTGAGCGTGGTGAACCGCTATCCGACAAAGATGTCCTACTTGACTGTACTACATATCGAATCGCAGTTCGGGAGGTAGCAAGGGCGAATGATGAAAGAACGCTCATTGCGTCGGTGATCCCCAAAGGTTCAGTCGCTGTCCATACTGTTCACACTATTCGCCCCTACGATATTGAACCTGAGAAAGAAGATCTGGAAGCTGTACCACTACACGGTGTATACGAACGTAGGTTCTCCGACAAAGAGCTGTTTGTGGCCCTTGGATTGTTGAATAGTATTCCGTTTGACTTCCTAATGAGAACAAAAGTTGAGAGCCATATTGTCATGTACAAGCTCAGAGAATCACAGATGCCACGTCTAACTGAGGGTGACAACTGGTTCGAACACATCTGGACACGAGCTGCGAAACTCAACTGCTACGGTGATTCGTTCGCCGAGATGCGCGATCGGCTCGACCTCGAAGCTGCGACGTCACCGGATGAGCGCGAACGAATTCAGGCGGAGCTCGACGCTGGTGCGTTCCACGCATATGGTCTCGACCGTGAGCAAACAAAGTTCGTGCTTGACGACTTCTACCAAGTACAAAATCCGCGCCGCATGACTGACGAGTACTTCGATCTTGTGCTTGAGAAGTACGACGAGTTTTCGGCTTAGGTACTTACCAAAGGATCCCTACTGTCTTCACCCCAATTGGATGGTAAGCGCCGAAGAATTATCTTTGTGTTTTATTTATACTCGAATGATATTTCGGACATGCCGAACGGGATTGGACTCTCTGCGACTGAAGATACGGTCGAACAGGTTCTCACCCGAAACTACCGTTACACTGTTCCGGACTACCAGCGTCGCTACTCGTGGCAGGAAGAACAGTGGGGGGCGTTGTGGGCTGATCTAAACTCAATCCGGTCTGACTCAACGCACTTTTTGGGTTCAATTGTACTCATTGAGCGCTCAAGTGGCCTGAATGAACTGAACAAACTGGAGATTGTTGACGGCCAACAGCGGATCGCAACGATCACTGTCCTTCTGTCGTTGATGCGGGAGAAGTACTACGAGTTAGAGGAGTCAGGGCAGGCAGAGGATATCGAGAACAAGTATCTCAAGAAGCAAGACCTTGATCTGAACGAGTACCAGAATCTCACTCTCAGTACGTTTGACAACCCCAACCTAGAGAAGGTGATCGAGCGGAAATACGAGAAGATGGATGAAGGGCAACTGCGTGAAGCTGTCCAGTTCTACGCAAGCAAGCTCGATGATTTGGACACTGAGGAACTGGATGAGTTGAGAAAACGGCTCTTAGCGTCAGTTACACTTGTATCGATCCGCTGTGAGGGAGAACAGTCTGCGTTCCGCCTATTCGAGACACTGAACGATCGGGGAATGGAACTCTCATCGGTCGATCTGATGAAGAACTATACGTTTAGTAAGGCTGCGAGTGCCCCCGATTCAGAGATTGACTACGAGCAGGTACAGAACGACTGGGAGCGACTCATCAAGACACTCATGCCGAACATGAGTCAACCGAGTCGCTTCTTCCGACATTATATCATGTCTGCGTCAGAGCCGAATTACGATGGCGACGTCTCTGACTACAAACTGTACGATGAATACCAGAAGATTGTCGACTCCAAGCTTCCTGAAGCAGGAATCTCGTTGAATGAGTATGTTTCTGAGTTGGCTGACAAGGCAGAGCTCTACGCAAAGATTCTCAATCACGAAATCGACATGTACGATGATGCGGGCAACAAGGCAATTAATTCCAAGCTTGAAGATTTAGATATCATCAACTCTGTTCAGGCGAGGACACTCATGCTGCGTGTCTTTGAAGAATATAATACGGCAAATAAGGTAATGGAGAGTCTACTTCTCCTCGAAAGCTTCCTGATGCGCTGGAAGGTATCCAGCTATCCGACTGGTGGAGAACTTGATCGGATTTACTCCCGGATTTGCTCTGAAGCCTTTGAGAAAGAAAACTCGATCCGCGAGGTCTACAGTGTGCTCTGTTGAATAGCGGTGGTTGGGCAAAGAATGTAGATATGAATCGACTCGTCAACTGATGAGCCGTGTGGTCTCAAAGCCGGTGTCGGTAGACTGGTCCTCAACAACCGCTATTCAACACAGCACTACAGTGGACTTTTAGATCGGTGCCCCAGTGACGAGGAGTTCATCGCGTCGATTGAAAATAAGCGAGTGCGGCTAAACGACCGGACGAGCTATATCCTCAAACGGCTTGAGATGGACTACTACGATGGCCCAGAAGTGAATCTTGACGAGCTAGACCGCGAGCACATTGCGCCAAGAGCCTCCTTCACAGCAAAAAAATACAGTGCGTGGCCCTCTACACTCGGTACTACGGAAGCTCAATTTGAACAGTTCCGAGATAAACTAGGTAACCTCACGTTACTTGAGACAGACAAGAACATATCTATCGGCGCGGATCCATTTGAAAAGAAGAAAGAGGCATATGCTGGGTCAAAACTGAGTATGAACCAGCAGCTCTGTGATGATTACGAAAACTGGAGTACTGATGAGATCGAACAGCGGACTTCTGAATTGGCAAATGCGATGGTTCAAATCTGGAATCTAGATGTCTGACCACTGGTTGAGGAAATAAACGGTTTAGAACCAAATTCAATGAACAGTAGGAGACGTGTTCACAACAGCGACATGCGTGCGGTATATTCAGCATGGCGTCTCTGTTGAATACCTAACAGGTAACACATTTTGATTTAGATGTGCTCAATATAAGATACTCAAGAATCGCTCAGTATAGGTAACTCACCTACCGGTAAGGCAAATTAATCCTTCATATACCTGTTAGAATTCCTATATTAGTGAACGTATTTTACTTATTCTCTAACTTCTTGATACGGTCTTGTAGGGATTTTATCTGAACAAATCCTACGACAGCAGTTAGAAACCATAGGATATAGACCACATTTAGTGAAAATCCAAGGGGTAGCGGGTGAGTTCTTGTCTGTGCGTCATTTCCGAGGAAAACAAGTTGACCGAAGAAGAAATTCAATGACGAGGAGATTAACCCCAACACATCGGGGCCAACAGCTACTGTAATTGGCAACAGTAAGATTGTTTGTATAAACGCATGGCGTCGTTCAAACCAACGCCATATCCAACCGAGGGAGAGTACGAGAAATTTCGCTGCGCCGACAAACGTCTGATAAAGGTAATCTGAAGCGGTCCGTTGCCGTTGGGTTTGTTTTTCATCTTCTATCTCAGTTTCCTCACTCATAATTAGTTGAATATTATTTTCTAGCTACAAGAATAGTAGTATATGTCGTTACATCTCGCGACTAGTTCGCGCTTTGTATCCTGTCTGGATATCAGAACACCCCCTTGAATTGGTATACCCCTCTTTGGTCAATTTTTACTCTTCATCAACCGGAGTGTTAATCGAAGACATCTCTGAAAGAGAATTTTCAGCAGACCTAACATGACTGCGGTAAGGTGTCATCTAGAGAGACTGACCATCCGGAACAGCATCCGGAACCCGCATAACCGCGTCACGTCTCCGAGTTTCGAACCATCCGGAACCGTCTGGAACACCCTGTGGGACTCTCAAGAGGAACAACTGACCACCGCAAGGTATGGCCTCGAAGCCACCCGTCCACGGTAGTAGCGCACACACCGAAGAGTTCGTCATCGACCTCGTCGCTGAGGGCATCGAGAACGCACGCGGACCGAACAGCGCGGGCATCGTCGTCAGCGTCGACGCGAACCACACGCTCCGCATTGAGATCGAGGCGGCGAACGAACTGAACTGGGAACTCGACGCGCGGATCGCCAACGGCTCGCTGGAGATCGGCCGCGCGTTCAACGACGGCGACGGCGTTCCCGACGACGTGATTCCAAATTGGGTCAAGCGCGTCGGCGGGGTAGTCGTCGACCGGATGGAAGAGGGGCGCGTGTGACCGCGTCAGCGATGCTCGTCGATCCAGCGACACAGTGCGGAGACTATCTCCGGCCCGGTGAATCGCTGCTGGACCACAATTACGCCGTCTCGTCACCGTCGTCGAACCACGGGACGTCAGGCACGGGCACCTCGTCCGGGGCCTCGTCTGTGACTGGCTCGCCGGCCTCGCCGGTGTGGAGAGCAACCGCCTCGTCGAGCATTTCCAGCGCCTCCTCGCGGGTGTCGCCGCAGGAGGCGACGCCGAGATCCTCGTCGATTGCGGACCAGCCACCCTCCTCTTCCTCGATCAGGCGGATCTCGCGGCCACTACTCATGGCCGGTAGTAGCGATGACCTCGGAATAAGCGTTCTGTCGCTACGAGTCGGCGTCAGAGAGGAAATCGCGGCCATCGTCGGTCAGCCACCACGCTGGGTTCCTCCCTACCTTCTTGAAGTCGAGCAGTTCCTCATCAGCAAGCGTGTAGAGTCGTTTCCGGGTACCCTGCTTAGAGAAATCGAGGTACTCAGCTACCTCGTTCGTCGTCAAAAAGTGGTCTGGAGACTGCTCGAAGAAACGGAGAATCTCCTTGTCGCTCACAGTCTCCTTGCGACCTGCCATTACCCGAATTACGAGACCCCGGGGTTATATCATTTTGTGGATATTAGTTGCGTCGAACAAACTTGTCCAAAACAATCAGTTGCTTCAACACAACTAAGTGCCCACCCTTCTGAACGTGTAGCTACGGAAGCACTCTCGCGGACCCGTCGCTCGTCGATGGGTCCCTTCGAAAACGATGCGGACCCCGTGTTCCAGCACGGGTCCGCGTGGGCTTCCGTGTCTAGGGCACGAAAGCCATGTCAGCAAACCCGTCCGGGACCCTTGAAACTCCCGGCACAGACCACGGCGGTATCGTTCTCACTGGCGACAGCGACGCTTGTCCGGGGTGCGGTCGCCCGCTCTCGACGCACGGCTACGCGTTCGAGGGCTTCGGCGGTCGCGCCACGCTGTCACCGTGCGGCCTCGACGTCAGCGGCGTTCCCCTTCGGGAGCTGCTCGACGCGATCGGCCGAGACACCTCGCAGTTCACAGATTCATGAGTTCCGACTCCACCACGCCGACGACCGACCCCGAGACGCACCGCATCCGCCACACCGACCTGACGACCTTCCAGATCGACCTCCTGACCGTCTGCGCCCGGCTGGAGTCCTCGCTGGGCGAGGTGAAGGGCCTCGCGATCAAGGACGGACTCGAAGACGTCATCGAGAAGCCGGTGAACCACGGCCGCCTCTACCCGAACCTCGACGAACTCGCCACGAAGGGGCTGGTCGAGAAGGGGAAGATCGACGACCGGTCGAACTCCTATCGCGTCACCGAGGAGGGGTTCCGCGTCCTCGACGAGCGCCGCGACCACATCGCGCGAGCGATCGACGGAGGTGCGTGATGTCGGAGAACGCGCACGTCAGCAGGATCGCGGAGCAGCTGGCGATCGCGGAGGCCGACGGCGACGAGCCGACCGTCATCGAGGTACCGATCACGCTCCACCGGAACGACCAGGGACTCCACGCGTGGGTCGACGAGAGCGCGGTCGGTGACGAGGTCGCGAACGCGATCGACATCGAGGAGGTCGAGCGCCGGCTGTTCGACCGCTTCCCGGAGGTGCTTCTCCGGAACGCGGAGGAGAACCTGACGCCGGAGTGGTGTCGGAAGCCGGACGAGGCGCCGCGGGTCGCGGTCGCGGAGTACTACCCGGACGTCGAGCGACTCGGCGGTGTCACGGTGTCGATGGACCAGCGCGCGCAGTGGGCGATGATCCCGCGGGACGACGGAGGGGATGCGTGATGCCGGAAGTCGTCGAACGCGAGACGGAGCGGACGTTCGAGATCACCGACCACACGGTTCGGCGGATCGCGGTCGAGACCGGAACCTCAGTCTTAGCGAAGTACGAGTGCGTCGACTGCGGCGCCAGCGCGAACTCGGTGCTGGTCTTCGATCAGCTGGACTGCGAGACGGGCGAACTCGACCGGCCGGAGGAGTTCGGCGAGTCGCCGCCGCCGGTGGACATGCGCGCCCTTCGCGACGTCGAGGCGATCGTCGACGACCTCGGTTCGATCGAGGAAGTGATCGACTTCGAGCGCGGCCCAACGGACAGGGAGATCACGAAGTACCTGCGCGTCGAGGTGGAGGGTTCGCCGGGGACGTACTACCTGAGCCCCGTCATCCGCGACCACGACCTTCGGATCGTTTCAGCGGGCGTCCACCCGCTCGGTCACCTGAAGGTGAAGCTGGTCCCGTTCGAGCAAGGTGGTCGGAATGCGTAGCTCAGATCTCGCCCTCGTCGACGATGCGGTCGAGCGTGAGGTCGTCGAGCACGTCGAAGATTTCGGCCTCCTTCTCGGCGGCCTCGGCGTCGGGTCCGTACGCTCGCAGGTCGGCGTGGTTCTCTTCCAGGTCGTCCAGGCCGTGGTAGCACTTGGGGCAGGTGACGACGACCGGAGCCAGCGGGAACCACCCGAGGTCCCGCTCGTCTTCGAGATACATCCGCCACTCGGTGGGGAGTCAGAAGTAGTGCGTGCGACCCTCGATACCCTCGTCGCAACTGGCGCACGTCTCGGAGGGAGACTCGCTCATCGATCTACCGGTGTGGTCGCTCACCAGCGACAAGAGCGTTCGGGAGGTGTCGCGGCGTGATCGACCTCGACGAACTGAGCGACGAGGAGATCGAGGCGGTCGTGAACACGAAGATGTTCCAGAAGGCGCTCGCGTACCGGCGTCTCTCGGAGGGCATCGACGTCCTCGAAGACGAGGGACAGGTCTTCGAGTCGATGGTGAACGCGATCACGAAGCAGCACTCGCAGGTGCGCTCGGAGGACTCGACGCGCGAGTTCTTCCGACTGTTCCGCGATGAGGTCGAGACGTTCACCGCGGAGATGGAAGCCGAGAGCGACGGCGCCGACGCCGGCGACCTCTCGGACATCGTGATCGACGGGGACGACCGATGAGCGGGAGCGACGTCGAGCGCCGCGTCGTCGACCCTGAGCGCCCATTCACGGGGGTAACGTACGGGCCGGCGGTCGACGACGACGGCTACGTCCTCACGCTGATCACGGCGGACGGCCCGCTCGAAGTCGAGTTCGACGAGGAGTCGATGTACCTCCTCTGGACCGAGGTCAAGGGCACGCCGTGGCCGGACCCGCCGACGTCGACCGAGCGGGACCTGCTGGTGAAGCGCCTCGTCGAGCTCGCGAACGGCGCCGACGAGGAGCTGCTCAAGGACGCGATCAGCGCGCTCGGAGGGAAACGGTGAGAGACGACGAGTACGAGGCGCCGGCGGGCGGTGACGAGCTGATCCCGATGGCGCCGCGGGAGGCGCTCGACATCTGGCTCGAACGCCAAGAGATGGACAAGGCGGAGAGCACGGTCCAGAGCTATCGCTACCGGGTCAGGCCGTTCGTCGAGTACCTCGAAGACGAGGAGGGTATCGAGAACCTGAACGACCTGAACGGCCGCCACCTGCTCCGGTTCGACTCGATGCGCCGGTCGGGCGGCGACATCCAGAAGAACACGCTGAACAACCAACTCGGGACGATTCGCCAGTTCCTCGAGTTCGGGATCAAGGCGAACGCGGTCAAACCCACGGTCGCCAGTCAGGTCGACATCCCGCACGTTTCGAAGGAGGAGCGGATCAACCGCGAGAAGCTGCCGACGCAGCGCGCGAAGGACATCCTCGCGTTCCTCGACCGCTACGAGTACGCGAGCCGCGACCACGTCATCGCGTTCCTGCTGTGGGAGACCGGCGCCCGTGCGGGGTCGCTCCGGGCGCTCGACCTGGAGGACATCTACCTCGAAGAGGACGATCTCGACCGGCTGCGGTATCAGGAAGACCTCGGTGTCGGAGAGTCGGTCCTAGAGGACATCCTCGCCGGCGTCGAGCTCCCGTTCATCTACTTCCGACACCGGCCGGAGACCGACACGCCGCTGAAAAAGCGGGACAGCGGGGAGCGTCCGGTGAACATCTCGGAGGAACTCGGCGAGGTGCTCGGCGCGTACATCCGAGTCCGCCGGGCGGCCGGAACCGACGAACACGGACGAGAGCCGTTGCTCTCCTCGAAGAAGGCGCCGGGCCGGATCACCGTCTCCGGAATCCGGGTTCGGTCGTACGAGGTTACGCAGCCGTGTCAGGTCGGGAAGGAGTGTCCTCACGACCGGGATCCCGAGGAGTGCGAGGCCCGAGAGCACGGCCAGAAGTCGCGTTGCCCGTCGGTCCGGTCCCCGCACAAGTGGCGGACGGGCTCGGTGACGTGGCATCGCGACCGAGGGTGGCCGCCGGAGGAGATTGCGACGAAGATGGCGACCTCGGTTGAGCTGGTGAACAGCGTCTACGATCAACCCGAGCAGCTGAAGCGGATGGCGATCCGTCGAGAGAACCTCGATAAACTGTACGAAAAATGATACACTCAAACGAAGCGCGCGATTCGGATGAACAGCAGCAAAAACCGAGTTTGTGTCCTCAGCGGTCCCATACGGAATTCTACGCGGACCGTCCGGATGCGGCTAGCGCGACCGCTGTCGCTCTTCGCGGACGGTGCGACGCGATCCGGGACAGTACACGTGCGGGTCGGTAACGGATGCGTACCTCTTTGCCCGTGTAGAATATCAACGAAACATGAAACGAACGGGCGGTGCGTTCCGGATCCTCCTGCTCGCGGGGATCATCTTCCTCGCGGGCTGTGCCGGCGCGGTACCCGGCGATCAGGCGCCGACGGGACCGGACGCGGGCGACGAGACGGCGGCCGAGGCGGCGAACGGCACCGTCGAGGTCCACTTCATCAACGTCGGGCAGTCGGTCAGCACGCTCGTCGTCGGGCCGGAGGGAGCGACCATGCTCGTCGACACGGGTCACTACAACGACGACGGCGAGTACGTGCTGGAGTACCTCCGGCGGCACGACATCACGCGGATCGACCACCTCGTCACCTCGCACAACGACGCGGACCACATCGGCGGCAACGCGGCGATCATCGAGCACTACGAGACGGAGGCCGACGGGATCGGTGCCGTCTACGACCCCGGCATCGCCGCGAGCACGCAGACCTACGCCGAGTACCTCGACGCGGTCGAGGAGCACGACGTGACGCTGTACGAGACGCGCGAAGGCGACGCGATCTCGTTCGGCGCGGTCGGCGTCGACGTGCTCGGGCCGCCCGAGCCGTACCTCGAAGGCGAAGCGCGCAACGAGAACAGCGTCGTGCTCAGGCTCACCCACGGCGAGACGAGCTTCCTGCTGTCCGGCGACGCCGAAGACGATCAAGAAGCGTACCTGATCGACGCGTACGGGTCGGAACTGGAGTCGACCGTGCTGAAGGCCGGCCACCACGGCTCGTCGAGCTCGTCGAGCGGCCCGTTCCTCGACGCGGTGGGACCGCGGGCGGTCGTCGTGTCGAGCGCGTACGACTCCCAGTACGGTCACCCGACAGAGGAGGTCCTCCGGCGGTTCGCGGACCGGTCGCTCCCGACCTACTGGACCGCGACGCACGGGACCGTCGTCCTCGTGAGCGACGGGAACGGCGTCTCCGTGCGGACGCAGCGCGACGCGCCCACCGACCCGCTCGCGGTGCGCGACGGCGAGCCGATCGAACCCGGGGCAGGCGGCGAGGTCGTCGAACGCGCTCGGCTCGGCGGCGACCCGGTCGACGGCGGTTCCGGAGGCGGAGGCGACGACGACAGCGACGCCGACGACGACGGCGGCGACACTGACGGAGGGGACGAGACGGCGTCGACCGATCCGGCCGCAGCCTTGGAAGTCGCGGCGATCAACGCGGACGCCGAGGGCGACGACGGCGAGAACCTGAACGACGAGTACGTGGTCTTCGAGAACGCGGGCGACGAGCCGATCGACCTGTCCGGGTGGACGGTCGCGGACGAGGCGGCGCACAGCTACGCGTTCCCGGAGGGATACACGCTCGACGCGGGCGCGACGGTGACGCTCCGGACGGGGAGCGGCGCAGACACCGACGCCGAGCTGTACTGGGGGGCGGGGTCGCCGGTCTGGAACAACGCCGGCGACACGGTGATACTCTCGAACGCCGCCGGGGAACGCGTGCTTGCGGTGAGCTACGAATGACCGGTATCGATCTCCCCGACGGCGAGTACACCGCGGTCGTGGACGGCGTCGAGGACGGGCTCGCGACCGTGTTCTTCGAGCGCGACGGCGACGAGGTGGGGGACGCGGTGCTGGACGCCTCGCGGCTTCCGCCGGACGGAGGGCACGCCGACGCGGTCCTGTCGGTGACGCTCGACGGCGGGCGTATCGAGGCCGCCTCGTACGAGCCCGAGGAGACGGAGCGCCGCGCCGAGGCGGCGCAGGACCGGTTCGATCGGCTCTCGGAGCGACCGCCGTCCGACGAGGGGGCGTAAGGGCGGCGCCGGTCGCTCCGCAACCACTAAACGCGGCTCGCTCCTTGCTTCGGTAATGGCCGACTGGACGGAGAAGTACCGCCCGAGCACGCTCTCGGAGGTGCGCGGCAACGACAAGGCCCGCGACGCGTTCGCGGAGTGGGCCCGCTCGTGGGACGACCATCACGAGGCGGTCGTCCTCCACGGCAGCCCCGGCGTCGGGAAGACGAGCGCGGCGCACGCGCTCGCGAATGACATGGGGTGGGAGACGGTGGAGCTGAACGCCTCCGACCAGCGCACCGCCGACGTCATCGAGCGGTTCGCGGGCCGGGCCGCGCGGAACGCCACCCTCAGCGGGAGCGCGGCCGGCGGCGGCGCGGCCGGCGGCGACACCGCCTCGCGACAGCTCGTCATCGTCGACGAGGCGGACAACATCCACGGCAACTACGACCGCGGCGGCGCCTCGGCGATCACGACGCTGGTCAAGGAGTCCGGCCAGCCCATCGTGCTCATCGCCAACGACTACTACGACATGTCGCGGGGGCTCCGGAACGCGACCCAGGAGATCGAGTTCCGCGACGTCTCCGCGCGCTCCATCGTCCCCGTCCTCCGCGACGTCTGCCGCAAGGAGGGAATCGAGTTCGACTCCGACGCCCTCCAGCGGATCGCGGAGGGGAACCGCGGCGACCTCCGAGGCGCGGTCAACGACCTCCAAGCCGCGACGCAGGGGCGCGACTCGATCGCGGTCGAGGACGTGGTCACCGGCGACCGCGACAAGGCGCTGGGGCTGTTCCCGTTCCTCGACGCCGTGTTGAAAGAGGAGTCCGCCGAGGAGGCGCTCCGGTCGGCGTACGCCGTCGACGAGACCCCGGACGACCTGACGGCGTGGATCGAGAACAACGTCCTCGACGTGTACGAGCCGGCGGCGGCGGTTCGCGCGTACGACTTCCTCGCGAACGCCGACGTGTGGCTCGGCCGCGTCCGCGCCACGCAGAACTACTCCTACTGGCGGTACGCGACCGACAACGCGGCGGCGGGCGTCGCGTCCGCCCGCGACGGCGAGAAGGGGGGCTGGACCCGGTACGGCCGCCCGCAGTTCTGGTCGTCGTCGGACGCGACCGCCGACGAGGTCGTCGGCAAGATTGCGGCCGCGAGCGGCTGTAGCGTCGCGACCGCCAGACGCGAGGTGCTCCCGTTCCTCGAGACCGTCACGCACCACTGTAAGCCCCGCGACCTGACCGTCGCGATGGCGGCCGCATACGACCTCGACGAGGCGGGCGTCGCCTTCGTTACCGGCTCCGGCGAGTCGACGAACAAGGTCGCGTCGATCGTCGAGGACGCGCAGGCCCGCCGCGAGGAACTGATCGAGGAGCACGCGGACGGCGCCTTCGCGCACGCCGCGGCCGACCGTCGAGACGACGAGAGCGACTCGGGCGCGGCCGACGACCCGGACCGCGACGGCTCCGAGGCGACCGCCGACGGGAGCGACCAGCGCGACTCGGCGGACGGCGCGGCCGCTGACGAAGCGGCCGACGAGGAGGAAGACGACGATCAGGCCGGGCTGACCGACTTCATGTGAGCCGGTCTCGGTGGGTAGTTCACCGGTTCCCGCTGCCGCTGAGGGGGGACGAACTCGGCCCCGAACCGCCGTCGCTCACGCCCGCAGGCTCGATCGCATCCACGCGGCAGAACTCGAACCGCGCGCCGCCCTCCCGGCCCTCCGTCACCGAGACGGTCCACCCGTGCGCCTCGGCGATTCGCTCGACGATGGCGAGCCCGAAGCCCGTCCCGTCCTTCGCGGTGGTGTGTCCAGCATCGAAGACGGCGTCTCGCTGGTCGGGGTCGATCCCGGGCCCGTCGTCAGCGACGTAGAACCCCTCGCGCGTCCGCCCGACCCGGACGCGGACCGCGGCCTCGTCGGGGTCCGAGGGAGTGCCGTCAGCCTGCGACCCCGCTCCCGAGGCGAACGTCCTCGGCGCGCCGCGCTCGTCTGGGTCCGACTCGTCGCCGCCGGTGCCGGCCGAGCCGGGTCCGTCCGGGGTCCCGTGTTCGATCGCGTTGCGGAAGAGGTTCTCGAGCGCCTGTCGGAGTCGGTCCGCGTCCGACCGGATCGTCGGGAGCGGTGCGTCGACGACGAGCGCGGCGTCGGCCGGTCGGCCCGTCGTCCGCCACGCGCTCTCGACGACCGACCGCAGGTCGGTCGGCTCGGTCGCCTGAACCGTTTTCCCCTCGCGCGCCAGCGTCAGGACGTCGCCGATGAGGTGGTCCATGCGGTCGAGGGCGTCGAGGGCGCGGTCCAGCTGCTCCGTCGACGCGTCGCCGTCGAGGTCGTCGGCCAGTTCGATGTTTCCGACCGCGACGGAGAGGGGGTTCCGGAGGTCGTGGCTCACGACGCTCGCGAACTCCTCCAGCCGCTCGCGCTGTCGTTCCAGCCGTTTGCGGCGCTCGACGCGCTCGTCGGCGGGGAAGAGGTACCCCGCCACGTCGCCGCGTTCGGTCGCCCGGCCACGCTCGTGGACCCACTGCGGCTCACTGTCGGACGCGACGCGGTACACCACGTCGACGGGGTCGGTCTCGAGCGCCTCCCGGAGACGGTCGCGGTCCTCGTCGGCCACGCAGTCGAGCCAACCGCCGTCCGGCCGCTCCGGGGCGTGGACCCGCGGATCGTCTCCCGCCTCGATCACGAACCGAGAGGGGTCCCCCTCGGGTCGGCGGTAGGCGATCCCGGGCCGTCGCTTCATCGGTCGTGACACGTGTCAACCAGATTACTCGGTCCACATAAACATTACTCAACTATCACTTGTCATACACTGAGATCAAGTCAAAATAACACGAAAAAATCGATCGCGGAAGCGGAACCGCCGAGAGACCTTTGTCGCGTCCGCCGATTGATCGCCGTATGCGCGCTGCGATCCTTCGAGACCACGGGGAGCCGCTCGCGGTTCGCGAGCTTCCCGACCCCGAACCGGAGCCCGACGGCGCCGTCGTCCGCGTGGAGGCCTGCGGCGTCTGCCGCAGCGACTGGCACGCGTGGGCCGGTCACGGGGAGTGGGCGGACGACCGCGTCCCGCGCGGCCAAGTGCTCGGCCACGAGCCGGCCGGCGAGGTCGTCGCGGTCGGCGACGAGGTCGACCGGTTCCGCCCGGGCGACCGCGTGGTCGTCCCCTTCTCGCTCGGCGACGGGACGTGCCCCCACTGCCGCCGCGGGGCCGGCAACGTCTGCGAGGACGGCCGCGCGCTGGGGTTCGAGGCCGCCGCCCCGGGCGCGTTCGCGGAGCGAGTGGCGGTGCCGGCCGCCGACTACAACCTCGTCGGGCGCCCCGCCTGGCTCGGCGCGACCGCGGCCGCGGCGCTCGGCTGTCGGTACATGACGGCGTACCACGCGCTCGCCGAGCGCGCGAACGTCAGCGGCGGCGACGCGGTCGCCGTCCACGGCTGCGGGGGCGTCGGCCTCTCCGCGGTCCAGATCGCCGCGGCGCTCGGCGCGCGCGTGATCGCGGTCGACATCGACGACGCGGCCCTCTCGCTCGCTCGCGAGCTCGGCGCCGACGAGAGCGTGAGTCTGGGGTCGTTGCCGGAGGAAAGTTCGGTCCCCGAGCAAATCCGCGACCTCACCGACGGCGGCGCCGACATCTCGCTCGACGCTCTGGGGATCGCCGAGACCTGTCGGAACTCCGTCCGGTCGCTGCGTCCCCGAGGCACCCACGTCCAAGTCGGGCTCACGACGGACGCCGAACGCGGCGAGGTGTCGCTCCCGACCGACTGGATGACCCGGTGGGAGATCTCGTTCCTCGGCTCGCGCGGGATGCCGCCGACGAGCTACCCGGACCTGTTCGCGCTGATCGAGTCGACGGGGATCGACCCCGGCGCCCTGGTCGCTCGCGAACTGTCACTGCCGGAGGTGTCGGGCCGGCTCGCGGCGATGGACGAGTACGAGGTGGCGGGCGTGGAGGTCGTTACCGAGTTCTGAGCGCGGCCTACAGCAGTCGCGAGAGGAACTGTTGCCCGCGGTCCGTCGACGGCTCGTCGAAGAAGGACCGCGTCTCGGTCCGCTCAACGACTCGGCCGTCGGCCATCAAGACGATCCGGTCGCCGACCTCGCGGGCGAAGCCCATCTCGTGGGTGACGAGGACCATCGTCATCCCGTCGGCCGCGAGCCCCTCGATCACGTCGAGCACCTCGCCGACGAGCTCGGGGTCCAACGCGCTCGTCACCTCGTCGAACAGCATCACCCGCGGCTCCATCGCGAGCGCGCGGGCGATGGCGACGCGCTGCTGCTGGCCGCCCGAGAGCGCGCCCGGGTGCGACTCGGCCTGATCGGCGAGCCCGACCCGGTCGAGGAGGTCGGACGCGGCCCGCTTCGCCTCGCCCTCCGGCTCGCCTTTCACCTTCTCCGGGGCGAGCGCGACGTTCTCCAGCGCGGTTTTGTGCGGGAAGAGGTTGAACGACTGGAACACCATCCCGATCTGCTGTCGGATCTCGTTGACGTCCGTCTCGATCACGGACCGGCCGTCGAGCCGGATGTCGCCGCCCTGAATCTCCTCTAGCCGGTTCGCACACCGGAGCAGCGTCGACTTCCCGGACCCGGACGGTCCGATGACGACGACGACCTCTCCCTCGTCGACGTCGACGTCGACGTCGTACAGCACCTGCGTGTCGCCGAACGACTTGTCGACGCCGTCAAACTCGACGAGCGGACCGGTCACGCCTCCTCACCCCCGTCGTCGTCGCCGGAGCCGAGCCCCGACAGCCGACCGAACATCCGGCTGTCGGACCCCCAGTCCGACCGGCGCTCCAGTCCGTTGACGAGCTGGCTCATCGACATCGTGATCGCGAGGTAGAGCACGCACACCCACACGAGCGGGGTCCACGGGTCCAGTTGGTTGCTGTTGATGTTTCGGAACACGCTCATGATCTCCGGGACGGCGATGACGGTCAGCAGCGAGGTGTCCTTCACGAGGATGATCTGGTCGTTGCCGATGGCCGCGAGCGCGTTGCGCCACGCCTGCGGGAGGACGACCTGCCGCAGCGCCATCACGCGGGACATCCCGAGCGACCGGGCCGCCTCCATCTGGCCGTTGGGGACGGCGTCGATCCCGCCGCGGATCGCCTCGCCGACGTACGCCCCGTGGTTCAGCGTGAGCCCGATGATCGCGGCCGGGATCGCCCAGTCCGTGAAGGGGAACTCGCCGGTCGCCCAGAGCCGCGGCACGCCGAAGTAGATGACGAACAGCTGGAACAGCAGGGGCGTGCCGCGGAAGAACTCGACGTACCCCTTCGCGATCCGTCCGGTGACGTTCGACGTCGAGATCCGGCCGAGCCCCACGAGGACGCCGAGCGACACGGAGAGGAGACTCGAGATCACGACGATCTGGATGACGAGGAAGAACGCCTCCGCGAACCGCCGCGCGATGAGCGGCGAGGCGAGCAGGCTGTAGTCGACCTGCGTCGAAAGGATCCAGGCCAACAGTCCCCCGATGGCCAGCACGAACCCCCCGGCGGCCACCTCGCCGACCCGCTTCACCAGCCGGTCGCGCATCAGTACGCCGCCGCCGCTCGACTCCGATTCTGTCTGTGTTGCCATGTGATATCAGGTAGAGACGGCGAGGTCCGGAGACTCAGCCGTCGAAGTACTCGTTGTAGATCTCCTCGTACGTCCCGTTCTCGCGGATCGTCGCGAGGGCCCCGTTGACCTCCTCTCGGAAGTCGTCGTCGTCCTGCCGGAACGCGATCCCGTACTCCTCGATCGTCAGCGTGAGGTACGGCGGCGCGTCGTCGCGGTCGGCCGCGACCCCGTCTCCCTCGAGGAAGACGACCTCCTCGTTCTCCGCGGCGAACGAGGCGCTCACGGTGTTGTCGTTGATGACCGCGTCCACCTGATTGTTGAGCAGCGCGTCGAACGCGCCGTTGATCTGGTCGTAGCTCTCGATCTGGAGGTCGCCGCCGAACTCCTCTTGGAGGTCCTCGGCGGCGGCCTCGCCGGTCGTCCCGCGCTGGACGCCGACGGACGTGCCCTGGAGGTCCTCGCGGGAGCCGATGTCGCTGCCCTCCAAGAGGAGGACGGTCTGGTACGCGGTGAAGTACGGGTCCGAGAAGTCGACCCGCTCGGCGCGCGACTCGTTGATCGTCATCGCGCTCATGATGACGCGGAAGTTCGCGTTGTTCAGCGACGCGATGATCCCGTCGAAGGAGGTCTCCTGGAACTCGTAGTCCATGTCGAGCTGCTCGCCGAACACGGCCTCGGCGATCTCGACGTCGAATCCGATGAGGTCGCCCGCCTCGTTGCGGTACTCGAAGGGCGCGTATGGGATGTCGGAGCCGATGGTGATCGTCTCACCGCCCCCGCCGCCGCCGCCGATACAGCCGGCGGTGGCCGCCAGTCCGCTCGCGCCGACCGCGGTCAGGTACTGTCGCCGGTTCACAGAACGGTTTTCGTCCATACACCGTTTCTCGGTTGATCACGATTTCAACGTTTCGGCCGCGAGATAGCAATATTTGCCGAACTGCGGGGGTTCGACAGGGTCGTTCAGGAGAGACGCCGCTCCGTTCGGGGCCGCGACCCGACGGCGAGCGGCCCGATCAGTCGCCGCCGATCGGGACGCTCCCGTCGCGCATCTCGTCGGCGCCGCGGAGGGTCCACGCCGCGCCCGCGGCGAGCGCGACGGCGACGGCCAAGACGGCGAGGTTGATCTGCTGCCACGTCGCGGTGTACAACACGAGGTCCCGGCCGAGCAGCAGCGTGCCCACGAGCGCGGCCAACGACCCGGCCGCCAACGCGCGAACGGTGTTGGCCGTCCCGGCGTCGAGCCCGTCGTACCCGCCCCGGACCGCCTCCGTCGCGTACGCGACGGCCGCGACGAGCCCGAGGTGTCCGGCGAGTCCGGTGATGTAGAAGGCGGCCTGCGCGGGCGGCGCGTATGTGAGGAACGGGACTGCCCGCGAGAAGACCGCGCTGGCGACGATACCGGCGACGGCGATTCCCGCGGCCGCCCGGAGCAGTCGCGCGTTCCCGCGCCCGCCGCCCCAGATCGTCGCCAGCCCGAGCAGCGTGAAGATGATCAGCGCCACGGACAGGTGCGCCGCGTGCGTGGACACCGTGTACCCGCCCGGGATGAGCCCGCTGAGGGTGACGGTGATCGCGCCGACGGTGATCTGGAGCGGTAAGATAGCGACCGCCAGCGTCGCCGCCAGCTTGGTCCGGCGCTCGAACCCGGACCCGAGCCACGTCCACCCGGCGACGCCGACGATGAGGAAGCCGGTGACCATCGCCCACGCCCGGTGGAACCACTCGATGAAGTCGGGGTTGATCGTGAGCGCCGGGATGAGCTGGTCGGAACACAGCGGCCACTGGGCCTGACACGCCAGCCCGGAGCCGGTCGCCGCGGTGTAGACGCCGAGCGAGAAGAGGACGAGCGTCATCCCCGTCGTCGCCGCCGCGTATCGCCTGAACGTTAGCCACGCGGGCCGAAGACTCATTAGCCGATTTCGGGCGCGCGCGCACTTAGACCGTTCGGCCGCTCCTCGCGATCGAGAAGGGCGCACGGGTCGACAGGCGGCGACGGACGGTCGAGGCGGTCGAGCGTCCCCCGGTACGCGACCGCTACCCGGACAGCTCTCGCTTCGCCCGCCGCGCCCGCTCGGACATCTCTTCGTCGCCGTCGACGTCCGCGAGCGTCTCGATCGCCTCCAGCTTCCGGACGGAGTCGTCGAGGAACGAGAGCACGTCGCCGGTGTACGCGTACACCATGTAATCGTCGGCCATCACGTCGACGATGGCCTGCGGGCCGAGCCCCTCGGCGCGCAGTTCGAGGACATAGCGCATGAACTTCTCCTCGGGGCAGCCGCAGTACGGGTTCGAATCGCAGTCGCAGTCGAGGAAGTCCTCGGCGAAGTCGAGGACGCGGTCGCGGGTCGTTTCGTCGAGCTTCGAGAGGCCGTCGCCGGTGAACAGCAGGTCGAGGGTGGCGCCGGCGAACGCCCCCTTCGGGATGTTCGCCTCCAGCTGGGAGGCGAGCTGCCGGTGGTTCTTCACGTAGATCTTGTCGGTAAAGGCCACAGTTAGCGATTTGTACGCCCGCAGCCCTCAAAAGCGACGCGGTGATCGAGAGACCGTCGGCGGTTCGAACGACATCGCGTCACACGCCCGTCCGGGAGTCGTAACCGTTATTTATCGAAGCGGGGTACTAGACGACGCGTGTCCGGGTTAGGGTAGTGGACTATCCTTCAGCCTTGTGGAGGCTGAGACGCGGGTTCGATTCTCGCACCCGGACCTACACGGCGGAGCCGTGTGGCGTTTTCACCGGTTCTCAACACAACGAGGACCATATGTCTCAAGTCAAAAAGGCGGGTATCCGGGTGGTCCCAAAACCGTCCGAAGAGTACCTGTCACAGCGTCAGTTGACCGACTACCGAGAACACCGAGAACGCCTCATCGGCTGGATGGTAAACATCGGGAAGGATCCCGACCACGGAGACGGATATGCCTACGATACTGCGAACGGACGAGCATATCGTCTCGACGCCTTCTACCGGTTCGTATGGGACGAAGAAGACCGCTATACTACCGAGATCACACACGATCACGCAGACGCCTACATGAGGAAGCTTGCCTACGGAGAGACCTCACAGGAGAACAAGGCAAGCCACCTGAAGGCAGTCAAAATGCTGTTCCGCTGGCGCGCACACACGCTTGACGGGGAGGAGTGGGAACCAGAAATCACGTTCACCACGAACACCGGGAATACCAACCCCAAGGACTTCCTCACCCGCGAAGAGCGTAGTGCCGTCAGAGAGGCCGTGCTGGAACACGGGAGCGTTCCGAGCTACAACAACCTCACACCCGAACAGCGCGACCGATGGAAGATACACCTCGCACAGCGCTTTGAGAAGCCTAAGAGAGATGTAGGCCCCGACGAATTCAAACAGGCCAACTCGTGGAAGATACCGAGCTTGTTCTGGACCGCACTTGATACCGGCTTACGCCCGGTAGAAGTCAAGCGGGCGAAAGTCGATTGGGTAGACGTTAGGAACTCTCTCTTACGGATTCCCAAAGAGGACTCTTCCAAGAACACCGACAATTGGACCGTCTCCCTCACGGATCGTACCGCGAACGCACTCGATAGATGGCTCACCGAGAGACAGCAGTACGACAAGTATCTGGATTCGGATTCTCTGTGGCTCAATCGGTCGGGGAATCCGTACCAGTACTACTCTCTGAACCGTCTGTTTCGACAGATCTGCGAGACTGCGTGTATTCCCTCTGAGGGACGCACGTTCTATTCGATCCGCCACTCGACGGCGACCTACATGGCCCGAGAGGAAGACTTGGGAGCGGCACAGGCTCAACTAAGGCACAAGAGCGCACAGACAACTATGCGATACGATCAGGCACCGGTAGAAGATCGACGGGACGCGCTGAACCGGATGGGATAACGATGACAGAGATCAATATTGACACCGAAGAGATCGAGGCACTCACCGAAGAATACGTTTCCTGTGGGACTCCCAAGCGGCGTCGGGAGATAGAGATAGAGCTACTGGAAGTGACCCTTTGGAAGGCACTTGAACGGGAGAACGGCCGCGCATTTGCGGAGTTCTCCAAGGAAGAAATGGAACTCATCTCTGACGCTATAGAGGGAGATGATCCCGACGTGAGTAGACTGGTTCGAAGGCCGTTCTTAGACAACCTATAAATAACCATAAGTAATATCCCAATCGGCCCAATTTTATTGGGAGAACAAGAGTTGGTGAGGCTACCTCAACACCGAGGATACGTCAAGCGGGTCTTCCGAGAGTACCGAGAGTGATGGGTCGTCCAGCACCTCCGGCTCTTCTGACGGCCCCGTGGCGGAGTTCTACGAGACGTGTAAGGAGCTGTCCATCGACACGGAGTCAGTCGTGGCTGAACAGCTCAAGGACACAAGCGACAAAAATATTATGAGGGAACCGACAACAAATTGATATTGTATGGATCCGGATTTCCCCGCTTCGGTGCCAGTTTGTAATGACATGGATGAAAAGAATGAGCAATACCAGAGAGCGAAAAATGAACAGAGACCCTTCCTCGCCGTGGTTGATGACGATGATCTTCCCGGTTGGCAAGCAATCTACGTAATGGATACTACTGGTGAAGATCGACGAAACTGGTACTATCTTACCGAAGAGGGTGTGGAAATTGCCGAAGAGCGGCGGAGTACTGCTGAGACACATCTCCAACACGATTCTTGGGTATCTACTTGTTCTAAAACTCGTGGAGAATTACACGGACTTTCAAAAGGTGACGCCGAATACCTCGCAGATCGTTTCGCAGAGATTGTTTGGAATACAGAGTATTGGAAAGAGGTAACCCCACGTGAAATATTCCAAGGTGAATATTAAAACAGTCTTTATTTGAAATACTTCGATTTGGCGAATATCTACAATTATGTCTCAATCAATTTGACAAAGCAAGATTAGTTCTTGTGCCAAGTCAGATCGGGAGGGAGCTTGTCAGCCATTCTACCCATGACCTCAGCAATCTTCTCTTCATCAAGACCGATTTTTTCGACTAATTCGACAAAGCGCTCGTCATTATTTTCCGCCGACTGAGTGGGGTGGTAGAATTTTCGAGAACCTTCAGAAATAGAATTAGGACCCATGGGGGACCATGTTGAACCTTCAGGCGTTCTACGCGCGTATGTGCCGTATCGACCGATAAAAACACAGAGACAGAACGAGGTGTACTCATCTTCACAACCCATATCTCTCAGAGGCTGAGTGTTTCTTAGATTTCTACCAGTAGATTTCTGATAGTGTGTGAAGCCTAATTGAGACGCAATAGCGTCGAACCGGTTTTTTCGATCCATCATCTGTTTTAGTGATTCATCATCACCTCGCTTTCGACGATCTCCACGGCCCGCGTCAAGCCATTTGAGATCAGCATACTCATCTTGTCTCTTGTGGTAGTTTCTATTGGTGAGAAGGCCCTCTTTAGCCCAAGATGTACTCGGTTCTGTACACTCGTTTGGGTGAAACATAGTTTCGTTCGATGTATCAAGCGAGGTGATCGGCTCGGGTTTGTTTTCGTCGAATGGCATATTGAGACGGGGAGATAGACTGAGTCGAGACTGTTCGCTCTCATGGCTGTAATTTGGAGCAGTACTCCATTAAGCTCCGATCTGACCGTAGGGTTGGTCTTTAAAAACATGTGTTCGCGAGAAGGCCCCCGTTCCAACTATTCTGACTGATCGCGGGGATCCTAATAACGAGAATCCAGCTACCGCAAATTTGATCGGAAGCCCGTTCTCGCGATTAGGTGTCCCGCAACGCATTCTGGTAAGTAGCTACGCCTAATCGGAAACAGCTGATCAGAGACAACCAATTAGAATGAACGCGTCGCTCGACTCGTTCCCTCTTTTACAGACGCGGTCTGTAGGTTTAACCATAGCGGTTTGCCTTTTAAAGAGAAATTATGCTGGTTCGCGTTTTTGACTGAACCTTCCACCCTAAGTAATACACAACGGTATATATAGGGGGGTGGGCCTTTATAAGTGGAATCTCTGAATATCTACATTAGCTCCGCAATCCCACACACGTTCTTGTATAGATCCGGCTATTTTGTAGAAATCGGCTCTCAAAGTTATTCTCGTGCGCGCTTGGGAGACAGTCGTTCTCGCGAATAGATTCGTCGATTAGAGTCCCTTGTAGCTCGTCAAAATCGGGAAAATTTCTGAGCGGGTTACCTCCGTCAGATGATGGATTAGAAGATATTCAAGTCATAACCACCTGTTTGTGAACTAAAATACGATATAATTATTTCGCATGTCCTTACCAATCTTTGATACTATATCTCCATCTACGGAGACTCTGGCTATTGAGATCATCAAATTCGTAACGATACTGTGTGTGATTGTGTGCCGTGGTACTCTCTTGACAATACATACAGCTGTTAACAGTTAATGGTAATGTTATAGAATAGTATTGTTGTTGATAGTATCGTCAACATACTTTGTCTCAGTTGGGAAAAGCCTGTAAAAGCCTGTAACGTACAGCAAATCTATTTGCGAGAAGGCGGCTTTGCTGTAGCTGTAGCTGTACTGTAGCTGTAGCTGTACTGTAGCTGTAGCTGTGGTAGTATCCTTGCTGTCTTCACAAAGATCTTGAACCGGCTATCAAGGCCTAATACAGCGGTTTTATGCTTGATAAGCACCGACTGTTGTTACGGTAGAAGCGTACCGAGTGTATGATGGAGGCTCTGCCCCTTGGCGAGGGTCGATTCTAAGGCCCCTGTCGTGTCTTCTAATAGCTTTTATGACTTCATAAGTAGGTTGATATGTCTTGGGGTTAAAAGCTCTTAGAGACAATCCTCAACCGTCTGAGAGGATCGGTGCTTTGACCGGGTTTTATTGTAGATTATTTGTCTGTGTTTTCGAAGAACGTGAACTGGTAAATCCAACCATTTTAATTTAGTTAATATATCTGATATAGGAATTATAGGAATGACAAATAAGTTGTGATATTCAAATTCTACGCCTATAGATCGCTTTCAGAGAACACCAACTGTGTGCTATTGGCGTCCAGCCAGTAAGCGTGTTTCTCGTATTCAGAGTCGTATTCAGCAACTAAAGACCAAAACTCGTCTGTGTGATTTTGCTCTTGGAGGTGGGCCAATTCGTGGATCACGATGTAATCAACGACCTCGGGAGGGGCCATCATTAACCTCCAATTCAATCCAAGGGTTCCTGTCGTTGAACAACTCCCCCACTTGGTTCGTTGATTCCTGACTTCGATCTTGTCGTACTCGACTCCCATCTCCTCCGCGAAGTGATCGGCCCGGTTCTCAAAGCGTTCCCGAGCTTTTCGACGGTAAAGTGTCTCCAAAGCCCGCTTGAGAGAGGTCTGTTCCACGTGGTGGCGTGCCAGCCAAAATTCGTTCTCGATTACCTGTGAAGAGGACCGTTGTTCTACGACAATCTTGTACTGTTCCCCGAGATATGGAAATCGTTCTCCTTCTTCAAATTCCCGATCAGGGATTTGCTCACGATAGGCGTCGTACTTTTGCTTCTTTTCCAGAATCCACACGGCGTTCTCCTTGAGAAGCTCCTGGGGGGCCGTGGTGGAGTCTTCTGGAAGAACCACCCGAACCCCATGTAAATCCACGTCTATCCGTGGTTGCGTTGCCTCAGCGCTATGGCGTACTTCGTAGGCGACGTTCTCCCGTTGAAGTGTGATTTCCCGAGTCGCCGTCTCAGACATAGTTGTTTACGAGATAATCTCGGATCGAGTCCACGAATGGGTCGTCAATAAGGTCGGGCCGGTTGTACTCAAGCGCGACCACGTCGAGGATCAGCTCTTCAATATCCTGTTCGGTCGCCTTGTTCGTTTGCCAACCCGAATACGCACGGTCAACACGGTCTTCAAACTGATCGACGATGGAATTTGCTATGTAGGTCGCCTTCTCCCGTTCAAATTCCTCGTCAAGCTCCTCTGTTAGGTGATTCTCAATAGCGTATTTGGCACGTTCGTCGGCGTCATCACCAGCTTCTTTCTCAACTTCAATGACTTCTTTTTCAACTGATTTGAGTGCCTCTACAGCCTCCGGATCAGCCACCTCACCGCCTTGGCAGCGTTCAACGATCTCAGTCACGCGCTCACTCAAACGCTGATAGCGCGGGTTCTGACCCGTTCTGGGATGTAGGTGATCTTGTGTTGCGTGGGCAATTTGAGAGGCTTTTACGCCGGGATTGTCCATTCCTTCTACGTCTTTGAGGAATTCCTCACCGATTTTGTACGTAGGGAAGTCGTCGCGGATCTCACCCACGTCCACGTTCTCGTTGATAATCTTGCGTGTCTTCTCCCGCATATCGTCTTCGGGGGCTTCCTTCCCCGAGGTCGTCCGTTCAAATGCTACCTGAATACGACTTAACCACTTGTACTGGTCCTGAATCCCTTCCTCAATCAGCCGACCGTCGGGGGCGACAGATTCATAGAGATTCTGGAGCCGGCGGAAGCCCTGTTTGAATTCGCGGCGTTCCGGGTGTTTACTGATCCGTGAGACGGCGGCGTTGGTGGCCTCTTGAGAGTCGTCTTTCGGGATCCCGTCGAAAATGTCCATAACCGTCTCCAACTGGTCAACGAGATCGTCGAATAGCTCTTCCTCGTTGCGGGCCGCGTATGCCTTCGTCTCGGTGTCGTAGTCGAGGGCGTCGGGCGAGGTCTTCGTCTCCGTACTTCTCAACGTTCTTCTTATACTGCTTCTCGTACTCGTCGGAGATCGCCTTGTAGTAGACGAGCGGGAGAATGAACTCTTTGTAGTCGGTCGGATCGACGGCGTCCCGGATTATGTCGGCACATTTGAAGAGGTGAGAATCGAGGTCGGGGAGTGACAGCGACATAGAGGAGTAGTATGTTCAGGGGGTCATATCTCCTGTGGTGGGAAATCATGCGATTTTGGTAAACATTTACGTGCTTGGAGTTACGATTAGGTGCTATCCGCTGAAAACCAGCATAAAAACAATTGACCCGCTGACTATCCCCACTGTAGTCAAGCGAGTTACGCGTTGAAATATAATATGATAAAACCCGGCCCAAACCCATCTTCGGAGATAGCCAGTCGAGTTGATTCTTGGTTGAAAGACAATTATGAGAGCTATCCAAGTGGGATCCATGAGTACCAGACAAACGAAGCTGGATTCGAAATCGAACTGGATCACGACTTCGATAGTGAACTATTCACAGAGATAGTTAACGAAGTTGTGTATCTTGAGGCGGAAGAACTTGACGATGGCTCAATAGCCGTACAAGAAGTCGAAGAAATAGGTGATGGGCTACTTCATCGACACAGTATTGGTGTGACGTTCGGTCCAGATAATATCATATCTCTCGGAGGGTATGATGAGCCAATTATGCCTTCAGGAGAACCATCCGACACTGCGGTTGAGGAAACCCTCGAATTGTTATTACTGTATCTTAGTCATCAGAGTTGATGAATCGGATTTCCGGTCATCGCCAATAGTGTAAGCGCTATCCCTATTAAAAATAAAATTACAGTAACGATGGTTAGGACCTTCTGTTGGCTTTGCTCAATTCTATATGGATCTTCTGGATCTACATCGTGAGGATCCGATAGGCCACGTTTGATTATTAATCTGAGCGGGACAATAACTCCAAAAGAGAGCGTACTTCCATAGAGAAGAATGTCACAGTTCATCTGACTCTGTGTCCCCAACAATATAAGACGCCCAAAATCGAGTGTGCGGGCGCTTCCGGTTTCTATCACGCACTTCAATATGTAGATGGTCTGTGAATGGAATATCTAAACTGATTCCATTATCTCCGCCAACATTATAACCATTTGCCAGCTTCGATGTTGTCGTGTTTCCATCATAGTGTATTCTAATCATCGATATGTCGTTATATGAATGCGCAACGCCAACGCTCTTCAAACGTCCATAGCCTTCTACTTCGGTCAGGGTTTTCCAGCAAGTACTATCCGCTGGCTCACTTTTTATAACTGGAAGCGCTGACATTTGGCAATCACATTGAACTGAAAATAAATTAATCTTTTGATATAACCCAAAGTGTAGTCATGATTAGTACCTATCTCTCAAATTAGGATGTTCGTCTAAGCGCTCATGGTGCGGCCCTTATACAATGACAGCCCATTCAGAGACAGTAGAGTGCCTGAAAGGCGCAAGACCAAATCGGGATCTCGATAGAAGTTTGCTTGAGTGAATTCCTTACCAGTCCGATTCAAACGAAGTGTTGAATCCAAAGTGCTCTGATAATCGCTGTATTTCACGTTGCTTCTGATCCGCACTCAGGTTCGTTTCAACATAATAGCTGTCTCCCAAGGGTCTTGGTTGCTTCATTTGCTTCCCATCAAATCCCGTCTCATCATGGATGATAGGGCGTGTCCGTCCTGGTATATATGGAAGTGGCTCAAGTTCCGAGATTAGATTATGGCTTCTAACGAGGTAATCCACAGCCTCGATGAACACGTCGGCCTGTTGTGACGCGCTGAACTCGGCAAGCTCGTTCTCCCCATCAAAGAACGTAATCTGATAGGCTCCGTTAGAGTTCTCTTGGTCTTTCTCAACTACAGCTTGAGGTGGTTCCTCTAAGCTGTCTCTGTCAGGTGAATCGCCGTCACTATTGATTTCGTTCTCAATATCACCGATCAGACGGTCAATCATCTCCTTTGCTTGGGACTCCGTCTGAGGAGTGATCTTACCCGAAATCCGTTCAGAGAACAGTTCCGCAACCTCCGTCGCTAAATCATCCTTCTCTCTTTCAAGTGTCGTCCGTGCTTCTCGGAGTTCCTTGATTCGGTTGAGAATCTTCTGCCACTCATTATTCTGGATCGCGTCTGTGGTGAAGGCTCTTAGTGTTGTAACCCTCTCAGGAAGACTTTGGAGGCCCGTTCTCCCGAGTGTATTCACGTTGACTTTGGTGTCAATCACTTCCCGCCGATAGAACTCGTATTCCTCTCCGTTCGTGAGTATCCCCAAATTCACGTCTTCGTTCTTGAGATAGGCTTCTAACTGCTCTCTGTGCTTGTCTGTAAGCGACGTGTCTACGCCTTTGGCTTCGAGGAAGGCTACGGGAGTACCATCCAGAATCAGGGCGTAATCAACCTTGTAGGTCTTTCCGAAGGCTTTGACAGAGTATTCCAGTTGAGTGTTGTCGGGGATCGTCCAGTCGAGAAGGTCGAGAAAGTCACGTAGAACGGCGGCTTTCGTGTTGGCCTCATCCATCTGTGGGGCCGCCTCAATAGTCGCTTGAGCGTGATCGACGTAGTCTTTCACCGCGTCCTCATCCATAGATGGTTGATGTTCAGACGGTTATCATATCAAAGTATTCGATGGGAGGCGGAGAACTCTCTGAACCTTTGTTGACCCTTGCGGCACAAAGACGGTATTTTATACCGTATGGTATCCTGTGTGTTAGGTGAGAACCGGTATAGGTCCCATCCTTCAGTTCGCGCCCGAAGATCGCATTTGCGTCAGAGGGCGCTTGTGGAGGCTGAGACGCGGGTTCGATTCTCGCACCCGGACCTTTTCCGACGAACGGAGTGAGGAGCGAAAAGTCCGGAAGGCGAGATTGAATCATGCGAGACGAGCGGAGCGCGTCTCGCCCGGGTTCGATTCTCGCACCTGGACCTTCTCGCGGCGAGCAGTATCGCGAGCTGCGAGGCTCCGTAGCGAATTGAAGCGGTGATCGAGGCGCCGGTCAGAACTCGATCCGCTCGCCGTCTTCCGGGATCAGCACGTCCGCCGTCTCCGCCCGGAGTTCCTCGCGCGAGAGCAGGCAGTGGTTGATCGCCTCCATGTGGACCACGGCGACCGGGGCGTCGGTGGCCTCGCGCACGGCCGCGACGTCCTCGACGCCCATCGTGATCGGTTCGCCGTGGTTGAACCGCGCCGCGCCGCCGTTGAGCACGACGGCGTCGGGGTCGAACTCCGCCAGCGTCTCCGCGACCGGGTCGTACCAGACCGTGTCGCCGGCGAGGTACAGCGTCTTGTCGCCGTCAAGCAGGAACCCGGAGACCGGACCCATCTGCTCGGCAAGTTCCCCGTGTCCGTGACGGCCCGGGGTTCGGCGGAGCGCGACGCCGTCGAACGACGCCGTCTCCTCGACCGGTCGCACGTCGGTGAAGCCGTCCTCGACGAACGCGTCCGCCTCCGCGGGCTGACAGAACAGCGGCACGTCGGCGTCGAGTCGCTCCGCGGCCGCGTCGTCGAAGTGATCCGGGTGGCGGTGGGTGACGATCACCGCGTCGTGCGACAGGTCGACGTCGGGAAGCGGGACGAGCGGGTTGCGCCGGTCGTTCGGGGTGTTGTCGATCGGCGGAAGCGTGCCTTCGGACGCGAACAGCGGATCGACGAGGAACGTCGTCCCGTCCACGGTCGCGAGCGCCGTGGCGTTGCGGACGAGAGTGACGGCGGGGCCGGCGCCGCGGGTGTTCGACATGTCGGGCCTTCGGCGCGCGAGGGGTTGTGCGTTGCGGCGCCGCTGTCGAGCGTCGGAATGTCGCCCGCGACACTAACGACCGGTCTCATCTCCGGCGGCGTGCCGCGTCGACCGGGAAACCCTCGTGGCGGGCGGTCGCCTGCGCGGCGACGGGCGGGTCGCGTTCGCGACCGGTGTCACGCGCCTGGGTTCTCCGCGCTGTCATCGCTCCCATCGGGGAGTACTCGGGCGGGGACTAGGGGCGCGCACGTTCGGATAGCCGTCGCGCGCGGTTAAACGGTCGGGTGAGAGGCTCACGACTTCCGGCCGGATGCCGAAGGAGAGCGAGCGGGCCGTCTCGTGGGTGACGCTCGCCAGCGTGGCGGCGGACAGGGTCGGGACGAGCGAGAACCCGTCGAACTTGGGCGTGCTTCGAACGCGCCTGACGCCCAGAACGGAACGTTCCTGCCGGATCGGCGAATATCTCCCGGACCGCGCCGGTCGGCGACGGTTCGTTGGGAACGCGCCGCGGTCGCCGACGCATCGTAGTCGGACCGACCGTCAGACCGAATCGCCGGCCGCGTTCGGCGGTATCGACGGCTATCCGAACGCACTTACGTCCCTGTCACGGACCCACGCGCAATGTCAGTACGAGTCGGCATCCTCGGTGCCACCGGCGCGGTCGGCCAGCGGTTCATCCAGTTGCTCGACGACCACCCGACCTTCGAGCTCGCCGCGGTCACCGCGAGCGCGGAGAGCGCGGGCAAGACCTATCGCGAGGCGGCCAAGTGGCGCGTCGACACCCCGATTCCGGAGGGCGTCGCCGAGATGGAGGTCGCCGAGACGAGCCCCGCAGGGGTCGCGGACGACGACGTCGACCTCCTCTTTTCCTCGCTCCCGTCGGGCGTCGCGGCCGAGGTCGAGCCCGAGTTCCTCGATGCCGGATACGTCGTCTCCTCGAACTCCTCGAACGACCGCATGGCGGCGGACGTCCCGCTCACGATCCCCGAGATCAACCCCGACCACCTCGGGCTCATCGAGGTCCAGCGCGACGAGCGGGGCTGGGACGGCGCCCTCGTGAAGAACCCGAACTGCTCGACGATCACGATGGTGCCGACGCTCGCGGCGATCGACGAGTTCGGCCTCGAAAGCGTCCGGGTCTCGACGCTTCAGGCGGTCTCCGGCGCCGGCTACTCCGGCGTCACTTCGATGGAGATCCTCGACAACGCCATCCCCCACATCGGCGGCGAGGAGGACAAGATGGAGACGGAGTCGCGCAAGCTGCTCGGCGAATTCGACGGCGCCGAGGTCTCCCTCCACGACGCCGACGTGGCCGCCTCGTGTAACCGGATCCCCACGCTCGACGGCCACCTGGAGAACGTCTTCGCCGAGTTCGCCGAGGACCCCGCGCCGGCGGACCTCCGCGAGGCGATGCGCTCGTTCGAGGGCGTCGGCGACCTCCCAAGCTCGCCCGAACAGCTCATCAAGGTGTTCGGCGACGACGAGCCCGAGCGTCCGCAGCCCCGCCTCGACCGCACGTACGCCGACGGGATGGGCATCGTCGCCGGCGGCGTCCAGACCACCGACGCCGGCGCGAAGTACAACTGCCTCGCACACAACACGATCCGCGGCGCGGCGGGCGCCTCGCTGCTCAACGGCGAGCTGCTCGTCGAGGAAGGGTACGTCTAAGCGCGCCGGCCGCCGACCGATAACCACTTTATTCTCCGCGTTCCGTCGGCCGACGCCATGGCAGAGCCATCCGCGAAACGGTCCGTCCGCCGGGGCGTCGCGGTCCTCCTCCTCCCGGTGTCCGGGGCGACGACGCTCCCCGCGTTCGTCGAGGCCGCGCTCCCCGGCGTGTCGAGTGTGGTCGGTGTCGTCCTCTTCGTCGCCGCGGTCGCGTACCTCGTCGGCAGCGTCAGTAGACAGGTGGCCGCGGCGGCCGACACGCCGCTGTGATCGGTCCCGGACGGGCACCGGACGGCACCGAATACTCCGGGGGGCCACGAGACCGCGCCGACCGAAGCGTTCAACAGTCCGTCGCGAATGTCCCCGCACATGGTCGACAGGAACGTCGTCCGCCGGGGGTACGACGAACTCGCGACGGCGTACGCGGCCGACCGCGTCGAGGACGGCCGCGGACGAGCGGTCCTCGACCGCTTCCGTGAGTCGCTGCCGCCGGACGCGCGGGTCCTCGACGCCGGCTGCGGGCAGGGCACGCCCGTGCTCCGAGCGCTGAACGACTCCGGGACCGCCGTCGGAGCGGACATCTCGCGCACCCAACTGGCGCTGGCCGCCGAGAACGTCCCCGGAGCGCCGCTCGCGCAGGGTGACCTCGTCGCGCTCCCGTTCCGCGACGGCGCCTTCGACGCGGTGACGGCGTACCACTCGCTAATCCACGTTCCGGAGGGGCGTCACCAGGCCGTCGTCGACGAGTTCGCCCGCGTCCTCGGCGACGGCGGACGGCTCCTCTGTTCTGAGGGACCGGAGCCGTGGAACGGCGAGAACCCGGACTGGCTCGACACCGGCGTCGAGATGCAGTGGCACATCGCGGGCGCGGAGGCGACTCGGCGGCAGCTCCGGAACGCCGGCTTCGTAATCGAGCGGGAATCGACCGTCGACGACTCGCTCGCCGACGGCGCCGACGCGCGCTGGACGTTCTTCGCCGCGCGGCTCACCGAGTGAGCAGCCGAGCCCTCGTTACTTCCCTTCGAACTCGGGTTCGCCGTCGCCCATGAACGCCGTGACGCCCTCGATGAGGTCGTCGGTGTTCATGACGTGGCCGAAGCCCATCGCCTCGACTTCGAGGCCGGCCTCGTTGTCGGTGCGCCCGGCGTGGATCGCGCGCTTCGTGTACTTCTGCGCGATCGGCGGGCCGCCCGCGAGCTGCGCTGCCAGCTCCCGCGCCCGGTCGTCGAGCTCGTCGCCCGGCACGACCTCGTTGACGAAGCCGTAGTCGGCCATCGTCTCGGCGTCGTAGCGGTCGGCGGTGAGGATGATCTCCTTCGCGCGCCCCTCGCCGACGACGCGCGCGAGCCGCTGCGTGCCGCCCCAACCCGGGAGCAGGCCGAGGTCGAGTTCGGGCTGGCCGAGCTCGGAGCGCTCGGAGGCGATCCGCATGTCTGCCGCGGTCGCGAGCTCCATCCCGCCGCCGAGGCAGTAGCCGTCGATGGCGGCGATGACGGGCTTGTCCGACTCCTCGAGCTTGCCGAACGTCTGTTGACCCTGCCGAGAGAGCTCGACGGCGTGGATCGGGTCCGCGCCGCCCGCGGCCATACTCTGGACGTCCGCGCCAGCGGAGAAGGCGCGGTCGCCCGCGCCGGAGAGGAGGATCGCCCGCACGTCGTCGTCGCCGTCGAGCAGGTCGATCGCGTCGGCGAGCTCGTCGAGCACGTCGCCGCTGATCGTGTTCATCCGGTGCGGGCGGTCGATCTCGACGTGCCCGACCCGCGCGTCGGCGTCGACGTCGACGTTCAGCACGTCGAACGCCGGGCCGCTCTCCGCGTCGCCGTCGGCTCCGTCGCCGCGGAAGCCGCCCGACTCGGCCGCCTCGCGCAGGTAGTCGGTCGCCTCATAGCGCTCCTCGCCGGTCTCCTCCGCGAGGGCGTCGAGCGTCTCGACCAGCGCGTCGAGCCCCTCTTCGTCAGCGAGCTTTGCCGGGCCGTCGGGGAAGCCCGCGCCGAGCTTGACCGCCTCGTCGATGTCGTCGGCGTCGGCCACGTCGTTGCCGATCAGGCCGGCCGTCTCGTTGGCCATCACCGCGAGCAGGCGGCGGCGCACGTCGTCGTCGAGCGCGTCGCTCGGGATCTGCGCGCCGTCGCCGTCCTCGTAGTCGTAGAATCCCTTGCCGGTCTTCTTGCCGAGGTCCTCCGCCTCGACCTTCTCGCCGAGCAGCGGGCAGGGGCGGTAGGCGTCGCCGAGGACCTCGTGCATGTACTCCAGCACGTGGTAGCCCACGTCGATGCCGACCTGGTCGGCGAGCTCGAACGACCCCATCGGGAGGCCCATGTCGAACTTCGTCGTGGAGTCGACCGCCTCCATCGTCGCGTCGCCGGACTCGACGATCCACGCCGCCTCGTTCATCAGGGGGACGAGGATGCGGTTGACGATGAACCCGGGGCTGTCCTTCCGGACCCGGACGGGCGTCTTCCCCATCGACTCGGCGAGCCCCTCGATCAGGTCGAGCGTCTCCTCGCTCGAGTGCTCCCCGGAGATGACCTCGACCAAGTCCATCCGCACCGGCGGGTTGAAGAAGTGCATCCCGCAGAAGCGCTCGGGGCGGTCCGTCACCTCCGACAGCTCGGTGATAGAGAGGCTGGAGGTGTTGGTGACGAAGACGGCCTCGTCGGGCGCGTACTCGACCACGTCGTCGTACACGTCCTTCTTGATGGCCATCTTCTCGGGGACGACCTCGACGACGACGTCGGCGCCGTCGAGCGCGTCCTCGAGGTCGACGAACGCGTCGACGCGGTCGAGCGCGGCGTCCGCCTCGTCGTCGCCGATTCGGTCCTTCTCCGCAAGCTTGCCGAGCGACCACTCGATCTGGTCGTACCCGTTCTGGACGAGCTCATCGTTGATGTCGCGGAGCGACACGTCGTAGCCGGCGAGGGCGGCCACTTCAGCGATACCGTGGCCCATGTTCCCGGCGCCGAGCACCGTCACGCGCTGGACGTCTTCGAGCTGCATACCTGAGAGTCGGAACCGTCATGGTTGAACGTTTTCATCTTCCAAACGTAAAACAAACTGTAAGTTTATTCGGGTGGGTTGGCGGCGGCTCGACGCGAGGTTCGAGAGACTGAGACGAGCACGAACGGTCGACGCGGGGTGCGAGGGACTGAGACGAGCACGAGCGCTCGACGCGGGGTGTGAGAGGCCGCGCGGACCGGTCCGGAACCGAACGTACTCCTCCGTGCGGTCCCTCGCTTCGGTATGGACGACGGCGTCGACGGAACGATCGACCCGGCCGCGGACGCTGACGGGCCAGCGGCGAAGAGTGGCGGTCCGGCCGCGGACGTAGACGACCCGGTGATCGAGGTCCTCCGCGAGGACCCGACGATGGCGACGCTCGTCGATCGACACGGGCCCCTCGACGTCGCGCCCGCGGACGACGAGTTCGCGCGGCTCTGTACCTCGATCGTGAACCAGCAGCTCTCGACCGCCTCTGCGGCGGCCATCCACGAGCGGTTCGTGGAAGTCGTGGGCGGCGACCCGACCCCGGAGCGCGTCCTCGCGGCCGACGAGGCGGCCCTGCGCGAGGCCGGGCTCAGCGGCACGAAGGTCGACTACCTGCGCAACGCCGCCGCCGCGTTTCGCGACGACGAGCGCGACCTCACGCGCGAGGAGTTGGCGGGCGTAAGCGACGAGGCGGTCGTCGACCGGCTCACCGAGATCACGGGCGTCGGCGAGTGGACCGCGAGGATGTACCTCGTCTTCGCGCTCGGGCGCGAGGACGTGCTCCCGCTCGGCGACCTGGCGGTTCGGAAAGGGATCGAGCTGGTGTACAACGGTGGGGAATCGCTGTCGCGCGCGGAGATGCGCGAGATCGCCGAGGCGTGGCGCCCGTACCGGAGCTACGGGACGCGATACATCTGGGCCGAGTACGAGTCCTGACCGCGCTCTCGTGGAGGAACGACGGGCCGAGCTATCGGGTCCGGGTCGACTGCTCCGGTTCGGGCTCGGGGTCGCCGGCCGTGGCTCGGTCACCGCTCGCCGCGTCCTCGCGGTACAGCCGGAGGATCTCCTCTAAGAGGACCGCGTGCCGATCACCGGGGACGTACTGGTGGTCGATGAAGTCCTCGGCGTCGCTGAACTTCTCCCGGAGCGCGAGCTTCCGCACGAACGCGACGGACTCGAAGAACGGGGGGCCGTCGGTCTCCTCGTCCGCGCCCAGCGTCCGGTCCGCGTCCGGGATCACCTCGGACTCGATCGCCTCGTAGTCGATCGTCTCCGGGTCGTACTCGTCGAGGGTCCGGGAGAGCACGTAGTCGGCCGAGAAGCGGTAGAACTCCGACTTGCTCTCGAACTGCCCCTCGTCGACGAGCGATTCGATCTCCTCGACCACCGACTCGGGAAACCGGACCGTGCTCTTCACCATGTGTCGTGTCCTCGACAGCCTCGGTCTTATACTTTTGTCAGACGCGCGTGAGCCAGATTTCGGCGGCGCCGGACGGGTCTACTCCTCCTCTTCGAGGATTTCGCCCGCCTCGTCGCGCTCGGCCTCGTCTCTGTCGGCGCGCCGCCGCACGTCGACTCGGTAGTCAGTGAGGATGTCGCGGCCGAGCAGCAGCGGGTACTCCATGTGCTCGCGGTCCTCGACGCTCGCGGTGACGGTGTGCTGGTTGCCGCCGATACCGATGACGAGGTCGACGACCGGCCGGGCCTTCCCGCCCTTCACGCTGCCCGACTTGACCCGCGTCATGCTCTTGATCGGACCCGCACCGATCTCGGCGGCCAACTGGGTGTCGATGCTCGTCCGGGTCGCGCCCGTGTCCGACTTCGCGAGCGCCTGCGTCGAGCCGGAGGTGCCCGTGACGACGACCTCCTCGATGTAGCCGATGTCGGGCTGCTCGGAGGGGGTCGGCTTCGGCGCGGGCGCGCAGGACGGCCGCGAGTCGTCGAGGGTCGCGGCGACGCGCTCGACCGCCTCGTCCTCGACCTCGCCGCCGACCGTCTCGATCGCCAGCTTCGCGATGTGCGGGGCCGGGCTGGTGCCGGTCGCCTCGAACAGCCCCTTGAACCCGGCCGTGGGGTTCACTTCGAGGACGTACCAGCCGTCGTACCCCTCGACGAGGTCGACGCCGGCGTAGTCGAGCCCCATCACCTCGGCCGCGTAGAGGGCGGTGTCGGCGGCCTCCTGCGGCATGTCGTCGGTGGCGTCCTCCACCGCGCCGCCCAACGCGACGTTGGTGCGCCAGTCGCCCTCGGGCGCGTAGCGGTACATCGACCCGACGATCTCGTCGCCGACGACGTACACCCGCAGGTCGCGGTGCTTCTCGTCGTCGCGGTCGATGAGCCGCTGGAGGAACGCCTGCCGGTTGCCGACCTTCGGGTTCACGCGCTCGGTCAGGTCGACCTTCCACGTCCCGCCGCCGTGGGTGCCGATCGCGGTCTTATACACGCCCACGTCGCCGAACCGCTCGCGGCCCTCGTTGAGGCGGTCGTTCGACAGCGCGAGCAGCGCGTCGGGCACGCGGATGTTCCAGTCGGCGAGCGTCGCCGCCGTCGCGAACTTGTGGATCGACGCCAGCACCGCGTTCGGCTCGTTCAGCATCGGCCGGATGCGCTCGAACGTCGCCGCCAGCCCGAGCAGCTCCGCGGGCTGGTCGGTGTTCGATAAGAGCAGGCGGTTCGCGATCACGTCGACCGCGGGCTCGACCGCCACCTCGCCGTCCTCGACGCTCACCGCGGCGTTCTCCTCGCGGAGCCACACCGGCTCGTGGCCGAGATCCTCGACGGCGTTACAGATCGCCTTCGTCTCCTTGCTGTTGTGCAGCGACAACACTCCCACCCGAACCGAGTCCGAACTCATACCTCTCACTGCGCGGGCCGACGTAAAAGACGCCCCGATCGTTTCGGCCGGACGAGATCCGGAGTCTCCGGGTCGCCATATATATACCCGACGCCGCGCTCCGGTCTGCCATGAGCGAGGACCGGGCGTTCACGTACAACGGCGGGGCGGTGCCGCCCGGCGAAACGCAGAACATCCGCTACGGCATCAGCGAGACGTACCTCGGCGACCCCGTCCGTATCCCGGTCACGATCGTCAACGGGGAGCGCGATGGGCCGACCGCCTTCCTGACCGCGGCCGCCCACGGCGACGAACTCAACGGAATCGAGGTCGTCCGCGAGGTCGCCCACGAGTGGGACCTCTCGGCGCTTTCGGGCACGCTCGTCTGTCTCCCCGTCCTCAACGTGCCCGGCTTCCTCGCCCAGCAGCGGTACCTCCCCGTCTACGACCGCGACCTGAACCGGTCGTTCCCCGGGAAGCCCGGGTCGACCAGCTCGAAGCGGATGGCCCACCGGATCTACGAGAACTTCATCGCGCCGTGCGACTTCGGGCTCGACTTCCACACCTCCACCCGCGGCCGGACGAACATGCTCCACGTCCGCGCAGACATGACCGACGAGTCGGTGTACCGGCTCGCGATGGCGTTCGGCTCGAAGGTGATCATCGACAGCGACGGGCCGAGCGGCACGCTCCGCGGCGAGGCGACCGACGCCGACATCCCCACGATCACGATCGAGATGGGGGAGGCCCACCGGTTCCAGCGCCCGCTCATCGACGACGCGCTCGACGGCGTCAAATCCGTCTTCGCGGAGTACGGACTCCTGGAGACCGACACGGTTCGCTGGCCCGGCTGGCGCACCGTCGTCGCCGGGGCGGGCGAGAAGACGTGGCTGCGCGCCGACTCCGGCGGCATCGTCGACACCCACTTCGAGAGCGGCTCGCTCGTCCGCGAGGGCGAGCGCATCGCGACGATCACCAACCCGTTCAAGGAGGACGCGGTCGCGGTGGAGGCCCCGTTCACCGGGCTCCTGATCGGCCTGCTGGAGAACCCGGTCGTCTACCCCGGGAACCCCCTGTGTCACCTCGTCGAGATCGGTGAGTCGACCCGTCGGGCGATCGAGGCCGGCAGCGCGCCGAAGCCCGTCGGCCAACCGACGCCGACGGCCGGGAAGTGAGGTCGCCCTCTGTGGTCGACGGGTCGCGCTCTGGGTTCGTACGTCGCCGTCGTGGCCGTGACACCGACCCGTCACCCCTCGCCGAGCCGCTCCCGTAGCCCGACCGCGGCCCCGGCGACAACCGCGAGGAAGCCGCCGAGGAACGCCACCGGCTGGAGGACGACCCGCTGGGCGACGACGGCGCCCGGCTCGCGCTCGACGGTCCGGGTCCAGAACTCGTACCGCTCGCCGTCGAGCTCGACGATCAGCAGTCCGTCGCCGAGCGTCGGGTCGGTCGGGTACGACAGCGAGTCGACGCGCTCGTCGGGGCTCTCGACGCCGAACGCGCCCTCGGGGGCGTCGCGGGCGCGGTCGAACGCCGCGCGGGCGGCGGGGTCAAGGTCGGCGTACGCGACGACGGCGTTCGAGTCGTCGAGACCTTCGTCGGTCGGAGCGTCGAGACCCACCGACGACCCGGCGGTCACCGACCGAACGGTGTGGGTGTAGGCCGGGTCGGCCTCGCCGACCGAGACCGGGAGGAACAGCGGGTTCGCCATCAGGAGGACGCCGAGCGCGACGAGCGCGGCGGCCGCGAGCGGGGCGCGCATACGCCGCCTTCGGCGGGCCGGGAGTTGAGCCTTTCCGAGCCGCGCGGCCGGCCGCAGCCGAACAGCTCCGCCATCGGCCGAGACGTGGCGCCGGGCCTCAGATCAGCCCGAGCGCCGTGAGGATCTGGTTGCCGAAGATCATCGCGATCAGTCCGGTCAGCATGACGAGGCCGGACGAGACCGTGATCGTCCGCACCGCGGCGTGCCGGTCGCTGATCGGGACCCGGCTGATCACCGCCTCGGCGACCATCCGGAGGATGCGGCCGCCGTCGAGCGGGAACGCCGGCAGGCAGTTGAACAGCGCCAGCTGGATGTTGATCCACCCCGACCAGAACAGGAGGTTCGCGAGCAGGAACGTCCCGCCGCCGAGCACCGCGAGCGGCCCCTCGACAACGAAAAAGTTGGTCAGGTCGCCGGTGAACCCCGCGAAGTTGAACGGGAGCCCGAACAGGCTGCCGAGCGGCAGGATGAGCGCGACGAACACCAAGCCGAGCGGCGAGTCGGTGACCCCGCCGAGCGGGACGCCGCCGGCGGTCCCCTCGCCCCCGTCGCCGCCGAGCAGTTCGAGGTACGCGCCGGCGGGGTACTCGGTGACGCCCACGTCGTCGAGCGCGAGCCCGCTCGTCCCGGGGAAGACGCTGACGCCGACGAAGCCGCCGTCGCGGTTCGGGTGGGCGTCGAGTTCGACCTCGTACGTGTCGCGTTCGCCGTCAGCGTCGTAGACGGTGACGGGGACGGTCTCCCCCGGCTCGCGCTCGCCGAGGACCGCGGAGAGCGCCCCGTTGTCGACGACGCGCTCGCCGTCGACCGAGACGATCGTCAGCGGCTCGCCGAGGGCGGCGCCCGCGTCGTGGATCGGCCCGTCCTCCTGAACCCCGACGACGTACGCGCCGATCGGCACGTCCGGGACGGTGACGGCGGCCTCGTCGTCGGCCGTTTCGACGCCCGAGGCGTCCTCGGCGCCGGGCGCGTCGCGGACCTGGTCGACGACGGTCGCGTTGCCGGTCACCGTCAGCGCGGCGCGCTCGTCGTCGCCGACCGCGGCGAAGAGGTCCGACTCGGTCGCGACCGGCTCGCCGTTCACCGCCGCGATCGTCACCGGTGCGCCCTCGATCCTCACGCCGAGGGGGTTGCCGCCGGCGGACCCGACCACCTGTAGCTCGCGGTCGACCCGCACCGTCTCCCGCGCGTCGCCGTCGTCGACCGTGAGCGCAACCGAGTCGCCGGCGTCGGCGATCGCCGACTCGAACTCGGCGCTCGTCTCGATCGGCGTTCCGGCGACCTCGACGACCCGGTCGCCCTGCGAGATGTCGGCCGCGGCCGCCGGGGAGCCGGGGTTGACCTCGCCGACCGCGTAGCCCGCCGCGGGCGAGATGGCGCCGACCACGGGGCCGAAGAGGAGCGCGAAGACGACGATCGTGAGGACGGTGTTCGCGGTGACGCCGGCAGCGAACATCCGTGCGCGCGCGCCGCGAGACGCCTCCTGCGTCGCCTCCTCGTCCGGTTCGACGAACGCGCCCACCGGGAGCAGCGCGAAGAAGACGAGTCCCATCGAGTCGATGTCGATGCCCTCGACCCGGCAGAGGAGCCCGTGTGCCCCCTCGTGGATCACCATCGCGGCCCCGAGCCCGGCGACGATCTCCGGCGCGACCGACAGGGGAAGGAAGTCGTTGACGCCGGGGATGATGAGGAAGTTCTGCGGCTGCTGGATCGCGGCGGGCTGTGCGTTCGTGAACGCCGACATCGCCGACGAGAGGATGAGCGCGAACGACGCCACCATCGCCACTAAGGCCCCGCCGAGGCCGAGGTTGGCGACCGCGCGCCAGAACCGCTTCGGCGCCGCCAGTCGGCCGAGGAAGGCGCGCCCGCGGAGGGTCCGGAGCGTCAACACCGGTCCGGAGATCCTGACCGCGTCCGGGAGGATCCCCTCGTTCCGCAGCCACATCGCGACCGCGGAGTACGCGAGGACCCCCGTCAGCACCCAGAACAACGTGTTCATTACCACGCCGTTGGGCTCGCCCGCTCGTAAGGGGTTCGGTTCCCGGAACCCTCGGCCGCACCGCGCGCACCGATACGGCCCGCCGCGGCCGTCGGGGAGGACTGATACGCGTCCGGTGCGTGCGTCGGACCGATGGCCGACGCCGACCGGTCCCACGCCGCAGACGCACAGCCCGCGCGCCGACGGCCCGATCCCGTCGAGTCGGACGCCGCCGAACGCTCGCTCGCGCCCCTCATGGGCGCGGCGTACGTTACCGCCGGGGTCGCCCACTTCCTGATCCCGGATCGGTTCGCGGAGGCGATCCCGCCGTCGTTCCCCCGGCCCGTCGGGCTGGTGTACCTCTCCGGGATCGCCGAGATACTCCTCGGGGTCGGCGTCGCGATACCGCGGACGCGGCGCCCGTCCGCGTGGGGGATCGTCGCCCTCCTCCTCGCCGTGTTTCCGGCGAACGTCCACCTCGCCCGGCGCGACACCCTCGACGACCTCCTCCCGGACCGACTCGTCGCTCCGGCGCGGCTCGCGGCGCTGGTCCGCCTGCCGTTTCAGGGCGTCCTGATCGCCTGGGCGCTGCGGTACGCGCGCGACGACGACCCGTCGGAGCCGTGTTCGGAGGCGTAGTTCCGGAGCGATCGAGGTCCCGCCGCGAACTCAACACCCAAGTACCCCCCGGTACAAGCGTGACCCATGATGGCGCTCATCGACTTCGTCTCCCGGCTGGTCGGCGACGTCGGGCGGTTCGTCGACATCTTCCTGAACGACCTCATCCTCGGCGCCGGCGACCCGCTGTCGGCGCTGCTCGTCCTCGTCGGACAGGTCCTGATTATCGCTTCCGTCGGCGCGCTGGGCTACGCCGCCGTCGGCGCGCTGCTCGGTGAGATTGGCGTGAACCTGCCCTCGCTCGGCGGACGCGGGCGCTCGGAGTAGTCGGCGGCGCCGGTCGCCGACCTCGTCGCGCCCAGACCGTCCTCAGTCGTCGTCAGCACCGATCGCCGACCGCACTTCGGCGCCGGCCCCCGGACCGTCGACGGTTTCGGCACCGTCGCCCCCGTCGGGAACCTCGAACTCGTTCAGCCGCGCCAACAGGTCGTCGGACCGGTCCGAGAGCGTGTGGACCCGGCCGGTCACCTCGGAGACGGTCGCGGTCTGCTCCTCGGCCGCGGCCGCGACGGTCTCCGCCTCGGTCGCGGTCTGTCGGCTCACGGAGGCGACGCCGTCGACCATGTCGACGACCTCCTGCGTGGTGCGCGCCTGGTCGTCGGTCGCGTCGCTGATCTCTTGGACCGTCTCGTCGACGCTCGTCACATCCTCGACGACGCCCTCGAACTCCCGCAGCGTCGACTCGATCGTCTCGACCCCCTCGGCTACCTGGGCCTCCATCGCCTCGGCGTCGGCGGCGGTCTCCGCCGACGCGGTCTGGACCTCCTCGATCCGCCCGGAGATCTCCCCCGCCGACTCGCGCGTCTCCTCGGCGAGCGACTTCACCTCGTCGGCGACGACCGCGAACCCGTCGCCGGAGCCGTCGGCGCGCGCCGCCTCGATGGAGGCGTTCAGCGCGAGCAGGTTGGTCTCCTCCGCGATTTCGTCTATCACGGCCGCGATCTCGTCGATCTCGCCGACCCGGTCCGCGAGGTCCGTGACCGCGGCCGCCGTCTCGCCGATCCGCGTCTCCAGCGTCTCAAGCTCCGCGATCGCCTCGGCCGCCTCCTCGCGGCCGGAGCGACCGCGTTCGGCGGCGTCGCGCGCGGTCTCGGCCGCGTCGTCGGCGCTCGCCGCAATCTCCTCGACGGTCGCCGACAGCGTGTTCATCTCGCTCGCGATCGCCTCCAGCTCGTCCGTCTGCTCGGCCGCGCCGTCGGAGATCTCCTGGACCGAGCGCGCGACCTCGCCGCTCGCGTCGTCGACCTCGTCCATGCTCGCGCGCACCTCGTCCGCGGCCCCGGCCACGTCGGCGGTGAACCCGCCGACCTCGCCGACCGTCTCGCCGAGCGTCGCGACGAGCCGGTTGTAGTTGTCGACGATCTCGACGTACCGGCCCTCGTCGGTCGCCAGCGCGTCCCCGTCGATGGTCGCCGTCAGGTCGCCGTCCTGCGCGCGCTCGGCGGCATCGCCGAAGGCGTCGACGAGCGCCTCCAGCTCGGTGGTGTAGGCCGCGAGATTCTCGGCCATCTCGTCGAGCGACGCCCCGAAGGCGCCCGGGACCTCCTCGTCGAGCGCGGGGTCGTCGAACTCTTGATCGGCGAGGGCCTCCGCCTGCGCGGAGACGGTCGTGAGGTACCCGTGGACCTCGCCGAAGGCGCCGACGAGGCTCCCGATCTCGTCGGGTTGGGTCGGGTCGAGGGCGCCCGCGGCGTCGCCGCCCGACGACCCGGTCGCGTCGGGCTCACGCGCGTCGTCGATATTCCCCGCGGCGATCGCCTCCGCCTGACGCTCCAGCGCGCGTATCGGGCCGACGAAGTCCTGTCGAACGATGAGCAGCGTGTTGTAGATGGCGACGACCGCGCCGAGGAACAGCGCCCCCGAGACGACGTACGCGGCGGTCCCCGAGATCAAAAACTGAGTGAGAAAGATGCCGACCGTGACGAGAAACTGGATGCCGACCGCCGTGACGACCTTGCGCTCTATCGATTCGGTGACGCCGAGCGCGTCCATCGTCCGCCACAGGAGGGCCTCGTACCGCCCGCGGACACCCGGGCGGCGCTGTCGTGTCGTGGACATACTTCGCCCTCGACGAGAACGGGTTATGAACCTCCCGCCGGCGTTATCAGCAGCGATTCTCGATTGTCAGCGGGCGAGAATCCGCCGCCAGCGTGCGTGAAAGCAGTGCGGGCGCCGCCGACGCGGCCCGGAACAGCCCTCGTCGACGCGGCCCGGAACAGCCCCCGTCGACGCGCCTCGGGAACCCAGTCGACGGACCTCAGAACAGCCCGTCGACCGCCTCGGCCGCGAGGTCGACGGCGGCCTCGAGGTCCGGGCCGAGCGGCGAGCCGACGACGAGGCCGTCGGCGTGCTCGGCGACGGCGGCGGCGCGCTCGCGGACGGTCTCGGGGGTGCCCGCCATACAGAAGGCGTCGACCATCTCGGGGGTCACGCGCTCGAAGGCGGCGGAGAACTCGCCGGCCGAGACGCGGTCACCGATCTCGCTCGCGGCGTCGGGGTCGATCCCGTGGCGCTTCAGGACGGGCGGGGCCGCGCCCGCGGCAATGAACGCGACCGGCGGCCGGGCAGCCTCGCGGGCGGCGGCCTCGTCCTCGGCGACCGACACCGCGGCGTAGGCGATCAGGTCGAACTCGCCCCGGCTATCGGGCCTGTCGTCGAGGCCGTCGTCGACCTGCTCGCGGGCCCACGCGAGGTCTTTCGGATGCGAGCCGTTGTACAGGAGGCCGTCGGCGTGCTTCGCGGCCATCCGACACATGTGCGGCCCCTCGCCGCCGACGTGGACCGGGATGTCCGCGCCCTGCGGCGGCTCGTAGTTGAGCCCGGCGTCCGCGGCGTCGAAGGTGCCCTCGTGGTCGACGCGCTCTCCGGCCCAGAGCCGCTGTGCGGTCTTGAACGCCTCCAGCACCGAGCGGAGCCCGCGCTCGTCTTCGAGGCCGAGGTTGGCGAGCGTCGAGGGGTCGCCCGGGCCGAGCCCGAAGACGGCGCGCCCCTCGGAGGCCTCGTCGAGGGTCGCGACCTTCGACGCGAGCGTCACCGGGTGGGTCTCGTAGGGGTTGGCGACCCCCGGACCGAGCCGGACCGAGTCGGTGGCGGCCGCGAGCCGCGAGAGAAACGCCCACGGGTCGCGGTTGTTGTAGTGACACGTCGAGTAGACGGCGTCGTAGCCGGCCTCCTCGGCGCGGACGCCGAGGTCGACGAGGCGAGACAGCTCGTGTTCTGGGGTGAGTTCGATTCCGAGCATGGTTACTCCTGAAAGGTCCACTCCCGCAGGGCCTGCCGGACGAAGTCGCCCTCGACCTCGCGGAAGTGATTGTCCGAGCCGTCGTGGTCGCCGAACTCCCAGTCCCGGACGACGACGACCGGGGTGCCGCCCGCGCCCTCGCCGGCGACGAGGTTGGCGGCGGCGGCGAGCTCGTCGATCACGTTCTGGACGGTGACGCCCATCTCGCGGCCGTCGCGGTCGCGTTCGCCGCGCCAGTCGCGGCTGGCGGGTAGCCCGGCCCAGCCGATCGCGACCCCGCGCTGGCCGTGCCGGAAGGGACGACCGGAGGTGTCGCTGACGACGACGCGGTCGGCCGCGAGTCCGTCGCGGATGCGCTCCGCGCTCTCGGTGGGGCGCTCCGGGAGCAGCAGCAGGTCGCCGTCCGGGACGTTCGAGCGGTCGATGCCGGCGTTGACGCCGACGTGCCCGAAGCGCGTCGCGGTGAGGAGGAACGGCGCCTCCATGACCAGCTCCGTCGACTCCTCGATGACCGCCTGCGCGAAGCGCGGATCCTTCTCCTCGTCCGCTATCTCGGCGAGCCGGTCGGCGACCTCGCGGGCCCGGGGGCCGGCCGGGAAGTCGTCGAGGTCGAAGACGCGTCCCTCGGCCTTCGAGACGACCGTGCTGGCGACGACGACCACGTCGTCCTCGCGGAGGTCGACGCGCTCGCCGATCATGGCCGCGAGGTCGTCTCCCTCCCGGATCTCCGGGAGGTCCGGAACCGCGAACAGCTCCATACGATCACCTGCGCGGCGACGAGGAAAAACCCCGCCGGTACCGGGCCGGTTTGACGGTATCGGGACGAAGCGGCGGAGTCCGATTCGCGGCGGACTGGCGAATAACTGGCGCGTTAAATCAGGCACAAAAATAGCATTTGCTAAAACATTCGTTGGTATAATATCGAAAAACCATGTTTATATAAGGACAAAGGGCGGATAATAGGTATTTCAGCCAAAATTTTTTACACACCGAGTAAATACTGTAAAACGCGATGAAGGAACTGACAACCGAAGGCGAATCGGCTCCGATCGGGACGCGGACGCGCGTCCCCGAAGAGGCCGACGACGGCGAACCGATCGTGACGCAGACCCGCGCCCCGTGACGGCGCGCGGGCGTCGACCACCCGCATTTTTTCTGCCGACGGCGTCCGTACGGCTTATACGCGACTCCGTCGAACGCCAAGTGTGGACCTCCACGTCCGGTACGAGGGCGACGACGACCCCGACAAGTGTACGGCCCGGAAGCTCGCGCGCTTCGACCTCGCCGAGCTCCACCGCTCGGACCGAGCCACGCCGTATGGGGTCGTCCTCAACCCCCACGCCGAGCGCGCGCTCTCGCCCGTCGACGCCGAGCGGGCCGCCGAGACCGCGCTCGTCGCGCTCGACTGCTCATGGGAGTCGGCGGGCGAGAAGATGTTCTCGCTCCCCGGCGAGCACCGCGCGCTGCCCTACCTCGTCGCCGCCAACCCCGTGAACTTCGGCCGTCCGATGCGGCTCACCACCGTCGAGGCGTTCGCCGCGGCGCTGGTGATTCTCGGCGAGCGCGACCGCGCCGAGCGCGCCCTGTCGAAGTTCACGTGGGGCGAGACGTTCCTCGAACTCAACGCGGAGCCGCTCCGCCGGTACGCCGACTGCGAGGACTCCGGCGAGATCGTCGACATCCAACAGGAGTACCTCGACCGCGAGTGACTCGGTGCGGGTTCGGCCCGAGACGGTAGCGGGCCAATACCGGCACCGAACGAGGTCGCGACAAGGCTTTTGCGTGAATCAGCCGTATCGAGAGCCGATGGTATCCACAGGCGACGACGCACCCGCGTTCACCGCGACGGTCGGCACGAGCGATCACGAGCCGTTCGACCTCGACGAGGAGATCGGCGACGGGCCGGTCGTGCTCGCGTTCTTCCCCGGCGCGTTCACGCCGCCGTGTACGAACGAGATGATCGCCTTCCAAGAGCGCGCCGACGCCTTCGCGGAGGCCGGCGCGACTCTCTTCGGGATCAGCGCCGACTCGCCGTTCTCGCAGGGCGCGTTCCGCGAGGAGCACGGGATCGAGTTCGACCTCGTGAGCGACATGGCCGGCGACGCGATCCGCGCGTACGACCTCGAGATCGACATCGCCGAACTCGGCCTCCACGGCATCGCGAACCGCGCCGTGTTCGTGATCGACGACGACGGCGAGGTCGTCTTCGACTGGGTCGCCGACGACCCGACCAACGAGCCGGACTACGAGGCGGTCCTCGACGCCGTCGAGAGCGCGTGAATTCCGGTCGCGGGGCGGCCGGTCCCGTCGCGTCCGCGGTTCTATTGTAATAAGATACCGGAGCCCCGCAGCGACGGACCGCTTCGAGCCGATCCCGCTATCCGAGGACGCCGCCGATAGCACCCGCAAGCGCCGAGTCGACCGCGAACAGCAGCGTCAGGAACAGTCCGACGACGAGGACCCCCGCGCCACCGAGCAGGCTTCCGAGTGGGCCACCGGCCAGTCCGACGAGGCCGCCGAACGCGGCGAGCAGGAGCGTGACGGCCACGCCACTCACCGAGCCCGCGAGCAGGCCGTGCCAGAAGCCGGAGAGCAGCCCGCCGGCGGCGACGTAGCCGGCGACGAACCCGCCGATGAGTCCCGCGCCGACGTGGCCCACGACGGGGACGAGCGTGGCCAGCAGCCCGGCGATCAGCATCACGACGAAGCCGTAGCCGACGGCGCGCCAGTCTGTCATACCCGCGGGTAGCCGGCTCGGAGGTAAATACTTCCTCGTCGAATTTGTTTACTTCGAATCTATTTTTATTAATCTCTTATAAAATAATGCCTCTATGTGGTAGCTAGATTAATAACGCTCCGGGAGCGACGTTCAGCTAATGAGCGAATCGAACCCGACAGCCGATCCCGACGAGTCGGACGGGAGCGCGCCGACGGGAGCGCAGCTCCGGCTCGCGGTGCCGGACATGGACTGCTCGTCGTGCGCGGGGAAAGTCGAGGGCGCGCTCGATCGGGAGGGCGTCCGCTCGGTCGACACTCGGCCCACGACGGGCGTCGTCGTCCTCACGTACGATCCGGAAGCGACGGACGTGGAGGCGCTGACGGCCGCCGTCGAGGGCGCGGGGTACGCGGTCGCGGATGCGGAGTCCGACGGCGTCGCCGACGGCCTGTTCACGAGCCCCCGCGCGATCGCCACCGCGGTCGGCGGGGCCTTCCTCGCGGTCGGGCTCGCCCTCGAGTGGCTGCTCCCCGGGCTCGACCCGACGTTCGCGACGATCGGCGGCGTCGGCTTCCTCGGGCCGTGGGCCGTCACGGGCGCCTCGGTCGCGTACCTGCTGGCGGTCGGGGTCGCCGGGCCGCCGATCCTCCGGAACGGGTTCTACTCGCTGCGGGGGGTGAGCCTCGACATCGACCTGCTGATGAGCGTCGGGGTCGTCGCCGCGCTGCTCGTCGACCTCCCGTTCGAGGCGGCGACGCTCGCGGTGCTGTTCTCGGTCGCCGAGCTGCTCGAACGCTACTCGATCGACCGGGCGCGCACCTCCCTCCGCGAGCTGATGGAGCTGTCCCCCGACGAGGCGGTCGTGATCCGGGACGGCGAGGAGGAGACGGTCCCCGCCGAGGCCGTCGCGACGGGCGAGCGGCTCGCGGTGCGACCCGGCGAGCGCGTCCCGCTCGACGGGGTGGTCCGCGAGGGCTCCGGCGCGGTCGACGAGTCGCCGATCACCGGCGAGTCGGTCCCGGCGGAGAAGGAGCCCGGCGACGAGGTGTACGCCGGCTCGATCAACGAGGCCGGCTACCTCGAGGTTGAGGCCACCGCGCCCGCCGAGGAGTCGACCATCGCGAGGGTCGTCGACCTCGTCGAGGCCGCCAACGGCGAGGAGACGCGCGCCGAGCGGTTCGTCGACCGCTTCGCAGGCGTCTACACCCCGATCGTCGTGGTCGGCGCGGTCGCGACCGCCGCGCTCGGCCCCGTCCTCGTCGGCGGCGGCGCGGAGACGTGGTTCGTCCGCGGACTCACCCTGCTCGTCGTCGCGTGCCCCTGCGCGTTCGTCATCTCGACGCCCGTCAGCGTCGTTTCCGGCGTGACCGCGGCCGCCCGGAACGGCGTCCTGATCAAGGGCGGCGAACACCTGGAGGCGGCCGGCGACGTCGACGTCGTCGCGCTCGACAAGACCGGGACGCTCACGCGCGGCGAGCTGTCGGTGACCGACGTGGTCCCCCTCGGCGACCGCGAGGCCGACGACGTGCTCGCGTGCGCGACCGCCATCGAGCGACGGAGCGAACACCCGGTGGCGGAGGCGATAGTGGTGCGGGGCACTGACACCGCCGGTTCCGAGGCCGCCGGTACCGGGTCCAGCGACGAGACCGAGGTCACCGACTTCGAGACGCTCACGGGCGAAGGCGTCCGCGCTGATATCGACGGCGAGACCCACTACGCCGGCAAGCCCTCGCTGTTCGAGGACCTCGGTTTCGACCTGAGCCACGCCCACGTCCGCCCTGACGGAGGGGTGGTTCGGGAGCGCGACGACGCCGACGACGCTGGCGGAGACGGAGCGCGCGGGAGCGAGGCGAGCGCCGCCGCGGAGCCCGAGCCCTGCGACCACGGGCAGTACCTCGACCTAGCGAGCGAGACGATTCCGCGGCTTCAGGCCGAGGGGAAGACGGTCGTCCTCGTCGGGACCGAGGCGGAACTGGAGGGCGTCGTGGCGGTCGCGGACACAGTCCGTCCGGAGGCGGCGTGGGTCGTCGACCGCCTCCACGAACTCGGCGTGGACCGGGTCGCGATGCTCACCGGCGACAACGAGCGGACCGCGCGGGCGACCGGCGACCGCGTCGGCATCGACGAGGTGCGCGCGGATCTGCTCCCCGACGAGAAGGTCGCGGCGGTGCGTGAGCTCGCCGCCGAGACCGACAGCGGCGTCGCGATGGTCGGGGACGGGATCAACGACGCCCCGGCGCTCGCGGCGGCGGACGTGGGGGTCGCGATGGGCGCCGCCGGCACCGACACCGCCATCGAGACCGCGGACGTGGCGCTGATGGCCGACGACCTGACCAGGCTCCCGTACGTCGTCGACCTCGCCTCGCGCGCGAGCTCGACGATCCGAACCAATATCGGGGCCTCCCTCGCCGTGAAGGCGCTACTCGCCGCGGGCGCTCCCCTCGGCTACGTGAGCGTCGCGATGGCCGTCGTCGTCGGCGACATGGGTATGAGCCTCGGCGTCACCGGGAACGCGCTCCGGCTCGGCAACGTCGAGCCCGCGGAGCCCTCCGGGGCGGCGACGGACGCGGCCGAGCCGAACGCGGACGCCGCCGCGTCGGAGCAGTAGCCGGTCAGTCGACCCGGAAGCCGGCCTCACGCTTTTTATTACCGCGGCGGTAACTGCGCTCGTATGCCCTCCGAGCGCGGGACGCCCTCCACCTCCGAGGAGGCGATGGACCGCACGGAGTCCGCGGAGGTCCGGGCCGACCCCCACGGCGACCGGAGCGTCTCCGAGACGGTCGCCGAACCCGACCCGATCGAGTGGGGGCCGGTCCGCCACGAGCGACTGCGCTCGCTCGCGATCGGGGTGTCAGTCGGAATCGCCGGCGCGGTCCTCGTCGTCTTCGGCACCGTCGCCGCCGGGGGGATCGCGGGTATCGCGTCCGGCGACCTCGCGGTCCCGAGCGTCGGGGCCGAGGCGATCGCCGTCGGGGTCGCGCTCTTGCTCGCGCTTCTGCTCGGTACCGTGCCGGTGCTGTACGCCGTGTACCGCGAGAGTTCGGTCGGGGAGCCGTCCGTCGCCCGACTGCGCGAGGCCGCAGAGACGCTTCGGCCCGGCTGGACGCTGGCCGGGCTCGGCGCGGTCGTCGCGGCGGCGCTGGCGCTGCCGACTGACTTCCTGCCGGCCCTCTGGCCGGTGTTCTGGGCCGTCTGGTTCGTGCCGGCGGTCGCCGAGTCGTCGGGGGTCGCCGTTCGGCTCGACCCGGCCGAGCGGGCGATCGCGCGGACGTATCCGGCGCGCGACCGGACTCGGAGCGACGACCTCGGGGCGGTCGTCAGGACGCGCCGGATCGACCTCCCGTGGACGACGGTGTTCCTGCTCGCGTACCGGGGGAACGCGTGGTTCCGGTCGACGCCGTGGCTGTTCGTCCCCCGCGACCGGGCGGACGCGGTCGAGTCCGCGCTCGGCGCGGTGCTGGCGGAGAGCGACGGGCCGGACCGGGCGAGCGTCCCGGAGCGGCTCACCCTCGCGACGCTGGGATCGTCCTCGCTCGTAGTCGGCCTCCTCATGGCCGTTGCGGCCGGCGAGGGAGCGGGCGGACTGGCGCTGGCGCTGCTCACGGCCCCGTTCTCGCTGCTGTTCCTCGCGCTCGCGGCGCGGTTGTGAGTCGCCCGCGGAGTCGACGCAACCCCGTCGCGACACCGGACCTGACACCCCCTACCACGCGACTCATATACCTGCGCACCCAAACTCGTTCATGGACAGACAGCGTCTGGAACGCGCGCTCGAAGACGAGTTCGGCGGGACCGAGGCCGAGCGGCGGGCCGTCTCGCGGGCGGCCCGCGACCTCGTCGACTCCGGACGGCCCTCCGAGGACCGCGGCCACGGCCTGACCGTGACGGGGGTGATCGGACACATGGAGGACGCGCCGGACGACTCCTCGCTGGTGGAGCGGTGGAACTGGTGGATGGGCGCGCTCGATGCTGCCTACGGCGGCTACGACTACTTCACGGTGCGGTTCGTCGAGGACGACGAGGCGACCGGCCTCCGGCGGTAGGGCGACAGCGGACCGCCGAGAGGGGCGACAGCGGACCGCCGGCGGCGAGCCCGACTGTCCGAATCACCGGCGAGCGGCAGCGGATCGTCCACTTTCACTTTCACTCCGCGGATGGCTCGGTTATAGGAGCGTTCCGGGCCGAACTAGGTGTATGAGCGCAGTCACCGCCGACCGACCCCGGTACGCGACGCCCACGCGCGTGGACATCACCGACTGTCGAACCGACCGCCTCCCGGACCGAGTCCGCGTGAACCGCGTCGACGGGAGCGAGGTCCACCTCGAACGCCGCGGCGGCCGGACGTTCCTCGTCACGCGACCGACCGAGTGACGGCGGCTTCCGGACGGTAGCGACCGAAAAGACCGCGACTACGGCGTCAGTCGTCGGCCGTCAGTTCCGCGCGCGCCGGCCCGTCGTTCCCGAGCCGACTTTCGAGACCCACGCCGAGCGTCTCGTTCGTCCGCGCCACCGACTCGGCCGCGTCGACGTCGGTCGTCATCGCGCGGATCGCGTCGACGTTCTCCGGGACCACGTCGGCCTCTTGGTGGACGTTCTGGAAGAGGTACAGGTCTCGCCCGGTGACGCTGATCGACTCCTCCCAGACGCAGTTCTCCCAGAGGTCGCCGCGGGGCCGCCCCGCGTCGGCGGCGTACTCCTTCAGCGCGCCCGCGCCGTCGATGCCCGCGGCCTCCGGCACGAGGAAGATCCGGTCCTCGTCGGCGAGGAGGTCGCGGACGGCCCCCGAGTCGGGGTCGCTCTCCAGCGTGACGTTGACGCTGTGGGTGTGCATCCCCGTGACCGGCGCCTTCAGCGCCGCGGTGTCGACCGGCAGGTCGGGAAGAATCTCGTTCACGTCCGGACCGTGATGAGAGGGGACCGCCGCGGGGTCGGGAACGATGTCGTTTATCGGGCCGCGGTCCGTCTCGCTCGGATCGCCGCCGCGGCGCACGAGCGTGACGCGCGCCTTCTCGACGCCGTAGGTCTCGTCGAGCGGCGCGAGCAGCCGCGAGAGCGCGGTCGTGTTACAGGAGACGACGCGGACCGCGTCCGCGCCGCGGGCCGCCTCGAACCGACCGCGGGCGTTGAAGGAGGCCTCGGCGACGGCGGCGTCCTCGCCGCCTTGGAAGATCGCCGGCGTGTCGTGGGCCTCGTAGACGGGCGCGTTGCGCTCGCCGACGCCGGAGGGCGCGCAGTCGACGACGACGTCGACGGCGTCGAGCAGGTCGCCGAGGATCCCGGACAGGTCGACGCCGGCGGCCGCGAAGTCTTCGACGCGGTCCTCGACCGCCGCGTACAGGTCGTAGCCGCGCCGCGCCGCGGCCTCGACGCCGTAGTCGGGCGACGCCTTCGTCACGCCGACGAGTGTCATGTCCGGCTGGGCCGCGACGGCGTCCGCGACCCGTTTCCCGATCGTGCCGTAGCCGTTGACGCCCACGCGTATCATATCTGCCCCTCGCTCGGGAATCGGTATAATCTTTTCGAGGTGGGTGAAATGAAATTAACTACCCCACGAGTAATCGATCGGTTAATTCGACGCCGATCGGCACCGGACGTAAATAATTCAATTACGGAATAGAGTAAACTCAGCGATGACAAGGCCTAACGCCCGGCCGAACGGAGACGCTGGCATGGCAGCCGATCTCTCCGACGCCGCGACGACCGCGGTCGAACAGTGTCTGAACGTCGCTCCCGACGAATCGGTCGCGGTCGTCACCGACGACGAGCGCGAGCCGATCGGCGAGGCGCTGTACGCGGCCGCGAGCGCCGTCACCGACGACGCGACGCTCCTCCGGTACCCCCCGACCGAACAGCACGGGACGGAGCCGCCGGCACCGGTCGCGGCCGCGATGGCGGAGGCCGACGCCTTCCTGGCCCCGACGACGAAGAGCCTGAGCCACACCCGCGCCCGCGGCTCGGCCTGCGACGCCGGCGCGCGCGGCGCGACGCTGCCCGGGATCACCGAGGACGTGTTCACGACGGGGCTCGACGCCGACTACGCCGCCATCGAGGCCGCCTGCGACGACGTGCTGGGGCAGATCGGCGACGCCAGCGAGGTCCGCGTCACCGCGCCCGCCGGCACGGACATCACCTTCGAGGTCGGCGACCGCGAGTGGCTCGCCGACACCGGCATGGTCCGCGACCCGGGCGATTTCTCGAACCTCCCCGCCGGCGAGGTGTTCGTCGCGCCCGCGAGCGCGACCGGGACCTTCGTCGTCGACGGGACGATGATGCCCCACGGCCTGCTCGACGACGGGCGGGAGCTGGCGTTCGAGGTGGAGGACGGGTTCGTGACCGAGATCGCCGACGACGCGATCCGCGCCGACGTCGAGGCCGCCGCCGACGAGGTCGGCGACGCGGCGTACAACCTCGCGGAGCTCGGCATCGGCACCAACGGCGGCGTTGCGGAACTCGTCGGGTCAGTCCTCTTAGACGAGAAGGCGGGCGGGACCGTCCACATCGCGATCGGAGACAACGTCGGGATCGGCGGCGAGACGGACGCGCCGCTCCACCTCGACGGGATCATCCGGGACTCGACGGTCTACGCCGACGGGGACGAGATCGACCTGCCGAGCGCGTGAAACGTCCGTGAGCGAAAATATTCCCCACTTACAAACTATCGAGGCGCTGGCGCGTGCCGACGAGCGGCCGCCATCGGCGACCGCGAGACAGCACCGCGCGAGGGAGTCGGTGGGTCGGAGCGAAGCGGAGAGCCACCGACGAGGCTGGGGAGGCGTGAGGTGCGGTGCGGGGCGGGATTCAAACGGGCAGCCGCGAATCGGGCGCAGGCGAAGTAAGGACCGCAGAGAGCGAGCGAAGCGAGCGACTGAGGACCACAGCGAGCGTGCGCCCGATTCGCGGCTGGGGCTTTGGGAGTATTCACCGCCGACCTGCTGAATCCCGTTTATAATCCGACGGGGAATTTGGAGGGAGCTCCCACCGAGCCGTCAACATCGACGTACTCTGCCTATTCTACGACCGCGAGCGCCACGCCCGCCACGTCGCGAACGCCGACCACCTGGTGTCGCCACCCGTCGCCGGCGTCGACGCAGAGCGTTCCCGCGTCCGTCACCCCGACCGAGACGCCGGGGCCGTAGCCGAGCGCGACGGGCGTCTCGTCCACGGGCAGGTCCGCGGGCGTCCACGTCTCCTCGCCCCACTCGCCGGCCCCGTCCGAGTGAACGAGCAGGTCACCGCCGACGACCGCCATCGCGTGCCCGTCGCCGTCGGACGCGACCGCCTCCGCGACCGCCTCCCGGGCCGTCATCCAACCGTTGCCAAGCCAGTAGAGCCCCGCACCGGTCGCCGCGAGCGGCATCCCGGCGCCGGCCACGTCGCGCGCGTCGTCGAGGCCGACGTCGGTGATGCCGCGCTCACCGACCCGGTACACCGCCTTCGCGCCAGCGACGAGACCGCCGTCGACCGCGCGCGGGTCCGTGACGGTTCCGATCCGCGTCGTCGACGAGACCGTCGCCTCGTCGCCCTCCCCGACGTTGATGCGCTCGATCGCCCCGTCCTCGCGGGCGACAAGGAGCGCGTCGTCACGGTCCCTCGCCGCGCCGACCGCGACCGCCGGCTCGTCGTCGACCGACTCGAACGCCGGGTCGTCGCCGACCGCGGCGACCGAGAGCCCGTCGGGCGTGGCCGCGACGGCGAGGTCGGGGCCGCCGCCGCGAGCGAGGACGGTGACATCGCGGGCGGGGTCGCGGGCGACCATGTCGAACGCGCCGACCTTGTCGGCCGACAGCGAGACGCGGACGATCCCCGTCCCCGTCGCGACGTAGGCGTCGGTGCGGCCGGCGCTGCCCGCGTACACGCGCTTTTCATCGATCGAGATGTCATCCTCGGCGGGAGCCATCGGAGGGCCGTTCTCCGCGGCGGGACATAAGCCCCGCGCGGCGGCGCGCGTTCCGACCCTCCGGGAACGCCCGCCCGTTCCGACGGCCATTTGAGCGCCCCTCGCGTACGCTGATTCGTGCAATCGGTCGCCGCCGAGTTCTCGACGCTGCTCGCGGAGGTGGCCCCCCGACTTGCCCGGATCACGGCGTTCATCGCGGGGGGCGTCTTCGCCGCCAACGTCGCCGTCGCGTTCGGGCTGGTCCGGTACGTCGCCGGGCTCGCGGGGTGGCTCACCCGACCGGCGAACCTCCCGGACGAGGTCGGCACGGCGATCCTCACGACCGCGGCGTCGACGACCGCGGGCTACGCGACGCTCGCGGAGTTCCGCGAGTCGGGGCTGCTCGACGACCGCGCGACGCTCGTCGCGGTGACGATGAACACGTTCTTCGGCTTCGTCCAGCACGTGTTCACCTACTACGTCCCGGTGTTGATCCCGATCCTCGGCGTCACCACCGGCGCCGTCTACGTCGGCGCGCGCGCCGGCATCGCGCTTTTGATCACCGTCACCGGCGTCGTCGCGGGCGGGTTCCTCCTCTCCGAGTCGAACGTCGACCGCGCCGCGCTCGCCGACGTCGAGGCGACCGGGCCCGAGGACGACGACCGTACCGACCGGGAGCGCGTGCGCGACGCGGCCGGGAAGTCGTGGCGGACCCTCCGGCGGATCGTCCCGCGGCTCGCGGTCGTGTACACGCTGGTCATCTGGCTCGTCACGACCTACGACGTGGCGGCCCTGACGAGCGTGGCGGAGCCGATCACGAGCGTGCTGGGCCTGCCGGGTGCCGCGGTGCCGGTCATCGCGGTGTTCACGCTCGACACGACCGCGGGCGCGGCGACCCTCGCCGGGACGGAGGCCGGGATCTTCACGACGCGGACCGCGGTCGCGTCGCTGCTCATCGGGAGCATCCTCTCGTTCGCCGTTTCCACGTTCCGGCGCTCGATCCCGTTCCAGTACGGGATCTGGGGGCCTTCGTTCGGGACGAAGGTGATCGCCGTCAACACCGCGCTCAAGCTCGTCTTCATTTCGGCGACGGTCGCGCTACTGCTCGCGCCGGTGTGGTGACAGGGCCGGCGGAGCCCGAATCAGTAGGTTCAACACCGGCCCGGATCGATCGGCGCACATGGCGCTCGAAAAGGACGTGGACTGTCCCGACTGCGGCGGGTCTCGTTCGTTCTACCGGACCGCGGCGATGACGCTTCACCTCGGCGAGAAGACGAAGTGGCGCTGTCCCGACTGCGGCTACGGCTACGTCGAGATCGACGGCATCGACACGCTTCCGGCCTGACGAAACCGTTCGCCGGCGCCGCCTCCTCGCCGGCCCCGGGTTTCCGTCCGCGACGCCGCCGCAACACTCAGTACCCCCGGGACTGACCCGGGACACATGAACCGAATTCGGCGACGGTCCGCGGGGGTGAACGCGCGTGGTCGGTGAGGCGCGCGATCCCGACGGCGACACCGGACCGCTGGATGGCGTCACCGTGCTGGACCTCTCTCGCGTGCTCGTCGGCCCGTTCTGTACCATGCAGCTCGGCGACCTCGGCGCCGAAGTGCTCAAGATCGAGCGGCCCGGACAGGGCGACCAGACGCGGACATGGGTCCCGCCGGCGTTCGGCGAGGGCGAGGGCGAAGAGAGCGCCTACTACGTCAGCGTTAACCGGAACAAGCGGTCGATCCAGTTGGACCTGACGACCGAGTCGGGGCGCGCGGTCGCGCGGGACCTCGCCCGCGAGGCCGACGTGCTCGTCGAGAACTTCCGGGTCGGTAAGACCGCCGAGTGGGGCCTCGACTACGGCGACCTCGTCGACGAGAACCCCGGGCTGATCTACTGCGGCATTTCCGGCTACGGCGAGTGGGGCCCCGACCGCGACAAGCCCGCCTACGACATCATGATACAGGCGCGGGGCGGGTTCATGTCGTTCACGGGCGTCGAGGACGGCCCGCCGGTCCGGATCGGCGTCGCGCTCGCCGACGTCGGCGCGGGGATGTACGCGACGCAGGCGATCCTCGCGGCCCTCCTCGAGCGCGAACTCGGCGACGGCCGCGGCCAGAAGATCGACGTGAGCCTGCTGGACGGGCAGGCCGCCTGGACCAGCTACATGGCGACGAACTACTTCGCCAGCGGCGAGCCGCCGGGACGGATGGGGAGCAAACACCCGAACATCGTCCCGTATCAGGCGTTCGAGACGAGCGACGGGTACGTCGTCGTCGCCTGCTCGTCGGACCCGTTCTGGCCGCCGCTGTGCCGCGCGATCGACCGCCCGGACCTGCTCGCGGACGAGCGGTTCGAGACCAACGAGGGCCGCGTCCGCCACCGGGAGGAGCTCGACCGCGAGCTGAGCGAGACGTTCGCGTCCATGACGACCGCCGAGGCGACCGCGGTCCTGGAGGAACACGACGTGCCCGCGAGCCGCGTCCGCGACGTGAGCGAGGTGTTCGCCGACCCCCAAATCGAGGCGCGCGGGATGGTCGCCGAGACGGAACACCCGACCGCGGGCACCGTCACGTTCCCCGGCTCGCCCATGCACTTCTCCCGGACGCCGACGACCGTCCGGCGCCACCCGCCGGCGCTCGGCGAACACACGGAGTCAGTTCTCGACGAGTACGGCTACGGCGACGGCGACATCGCGGAGCTGAAAGAACGGGGAGCGATTCCGGACAACTGACGGCGACGGGACGCTCGGTGGTCGGGTTCCGTCGAGCGCTCCGCCGTCGGTCGCCGCCGAGCGCTCGGTCACCGGTTTTCGCGGTCGCTCAGTCGTCGTTTTCGGCCGTGATCGGGTCGCTCTCGTCTTCGGTGAACCCCGCCGACTCCTCCTGCCGCTCGCGGGCCTCGGGGTCGAACTCGGCCTCGATGTCCTGATACCGCGGGACGAAGGAGAGCTCGTGGTGACTCTCCGTCTCGTGGCCGATGTACCGCTCTTCGAGGTCGAACTGCGCCTCCTCGTCGTTCTGCGCGATGTTCTCGAAGTCCTCGTAGGCCGCGTGGGCGCCCGAGTGGAGACCGTACAGCGTGATGAAGATGTACTGGTAGCCCAGGTCGCCGAGCTCCTCGAAGGTGAGCGGGTCCTCCTCGGCGCCCCACTCGAACGAGGAGGAGTAGTTGAAGGCCAGATCGAGGTCGGGGTGGGTCTCGTGGATCGTCTCGGCGTACTCGACCGCGTCCTCGCGGGACGGGTCGGGCATCTCGGGCCAGACGAGGTCGACGCCGGCGTCGGCGTAGATCCGGCCGCGTTCGAGGTGCTCCTCCCAGTCGCCGTTGGCGGAGCCGTACGCGTCGGTGCGGGCGATGATGACGGTGTCCTCGCTCTGCTTGGCGTCGACGGCGGCCTCGAAGCGCGAGCGGGCCTGCTCGCGGGAGACGATCTGCTTGCCGGCGATGTGGCCGCAGCGCTTCGGCGAGGTCTGGTCCTCGATGTGGACGGCGGCGACGCCGGCCTTCTCGTACTCGCGGACCGCGCGCCGGACGTTGTGGACGCCGCCGTAGCCGGTGTCGCAGTCGGCGATGACGGGGAGGTTCGTCGCCTCGACCATGCGCTTCGCGTTCTCGACCATCTCGGACATGGTGACCATCTCCAGGTCGGGGAAGCCGAACTGGCCGAGGACGGTCGAGTAGCCGCTCATGTAGGCCGCGTCGAGGCCCGCCATCTCCGCGAGGCGGGCGTCGAGGGCGTGGTAGATCCCCGGCGCGAACGTGTACTCCTGCTCCTCGAACAGCTCGCGGAGCCGGCGGCCGGCCGGGTTGTCGATATCTCTGGTGAAGACGTCGTCGTCGAGTTCGTTGGGATTCATCGGGTTACTGCGTGGTGTCGTCGTCTGCGGTGCGGTTCGGCGCGGTGCGCCGGCCTGATCGGCGTTTGTCGGCGGGGCGAGCGGTCGGCGCGAACGTCGTCGGGTCCGGGCGCGGTCCGTCGCCGGTCCCCGCCATTGGGACGGTGCTGCGGGACGCGTCCTCGCCGGTCGACCGGGCCGAGCGCTCGCGGGAGCGGCGCGTCGCGTTCGCCGTCATCGCGAACCCCCGTCGGTCCGCGTCCGCGAGGCGGGACGCAGGTCGGGGACCATGGGTGCGTCGCGCTCGTCGTCGGCCGGCGGACGGGTCGGGCGACGGGTGTCGGCCCGGGGCGGCGAGCCGGGCGAGCGCGTCCCCGTGGTCCGGCGCGTCGTGATCGTCGGGACCAGCGGCGCGCCGGCCTCCTCGGTGGGCGGGATGCGGCCGGGGATCGGCTGCGGAGAAGCAGTCCGGTCGGAGCGCTCCGCGGGCTCCGAGCCGGTCGTGCGGTCGGTCGTGCGATCGGTGCGTCGAGTCGTGTCGTCGGGCGTGTCGTCAGGTGTCGTCATCGGGTCGTGTGGGGGGTTGCGGCGGTCGTCTGGTGATCGGGTCGGTGCCTCGGGTCGCTGCGTGTCCGCGTACGGATACTGCCATTGCGACCGGAGCAAATCGGAGGAAGATAATAAACATAATGATTGATAATGATAATATTCGTTATGTTGTTTTATTCGGTTAAATGTTCCATGACAACACGGCCCATACAAACGAAGACATCCGGGGCTGCGCGCCCCTCGCCGCCGGTGACAGCGTCCACAACACTGTCGGTGACGCCGCCGAGCGACATCGACGGCGTCGGACCGGGCCAGACCGAGCCGGGCCGGACCGATCGCTTATTGACCCCGCCGCGCGGAGCGTAGGGTAGTGAACGAGCGCGACGCTCTCCGGGCTCTCGCGGCCGACCTCCCGCACGCGGGCGACGACGCCGCCGTCGTCGACGGAACGGTCATCACGACGGACATGCTCCACGAGCGGACCGACTTCCCGGCCGGCACAACGCGGTACACAGCCGGCTGGCGCGCAGTCGGCGCGTCGCTGTCGGACGTGGCGGCGATGGGCGCGACCGCCCGGGCCGCGGTCGCCGTCTACGCCGACGAGGCGTTCGACCGCGACGAGCTGACCCGGTTCGTCGCGGGCGCGGTCGACGTCTGCGAGGCGGTCGACGCCGAGTACGTCGGCGGCGACCTCGACGAACACGTCGAGTTCACGACCGCGACCACCGCGGTCGGCGGGATCACCGACGCCGGGGCCGTCACGCGTGACGGGGCGCGACCGGGCGACGCGCTCTGCGTCACCGGCGAGTGGGGCCGGTCCGCAGCGGCGCTGCGGATTTTCAAAAACGACGGCGAGGGCGAGACCGAGCGCGCCAACGAGCTGTTCCGGTTCACGCCGCGCGTGGCCGACGGGCTGGCGCTGGCATCGCACGCGACCGCGATGATGGACTCCTCGGACGGGCTGGCGCGGTCGTGTCACCAGCTGGCCGAGGCGAGCGAGGTCGGGATCGAGATCGAGCGGGACGCGGTTCCGGTTCACCCCGCGGTCGAGGGGGTTGCGGAGGGGTCGACGGAGCGGTTCGAACTCGCGGCGCACTTCGGCGAGGACTTCGAGTTGGTCTGTGCGGTACCGGAAGCGGAGGTTGATACGGTCGAAGAGTCGTGTCCCGCCGGGCTCACGCGGATCGGGACGGTGGTCGAGGAGCCCGAAGAAGGAGGGTCGCGCGTCCTCGCCGACGGCGAGCCCCTGCCCGACCGCGGCTTCACGCACGGAGACGGATAGGTCACCGAGGTCCCAGTGGTTCGCTTATAAATGAGCGCCCGCAGAGCGGCGGCGAACACCACCGAAGCCCCGGCCGCCCGACCGTCCAAGAGTCGAACTTATAAACGACTGATCCACGCGAACACCGCCTCGCGACCGCCCCTTCG